>JAICJW010000013.1 GCA_025928215.1 Chloroflexia bacterium
AAGGCGCCGTCGGTTGGCATCATCGGACTTGGCTACGTCGGGCTTTCTTACGCGGTTGCGTTCGCGGCGAGTGGCTGCACGGTCGTCGGCTGTGATGTGCTGGCCGGGCGCGTGGCGACGATCAATCGCGGCGAAAGCCCGCCACCTCCATAAAACGACGTCATTCACGGATGTCAGGACATCCTATTGCCCGAACGAGCATCGTCATACACGCGCTCGAACGCGGCGGCAGTCCGCTCCCATGTCAGGCGGCTCGTTACGTCCGCGCGCGCCGCCGCGCCGAGCCGTGTGCATCGGGCCGGGTCGTTCAGCAACGCGCGCAGCGCATCGGCCAGCGCATCGGCCCGCTGCTCAGGCACCAGCACGCCCGTCTCGCCATCGCGGACGGCCAAACCGACTCCCGCCACATCGGACGCGATCACCGCACATCCCGCCGCCAATGCATCGAGGAGCGCGTTCGGCAATCCGTCCACGTTGCCGCGATGATCGTGGACCGACGGGAGCAGATAGACGTCGCACGCCCCGACCAGCAGCGGATGTCGCGCCCGATCCACACGGCCCGCGAATATCACCCGCTCGGCGATCCCCAGCCGCGCCGCCTGCGCCCGCAGATCGCTTTCGAGGGGGCCATCACCGGCGATCACCAACCGCGCGGCGGGTTGCGCGGCGGCGATCCGCGCGAAGGCGTCCACCGCCACCGCGAACCCCTTCTTATAGACGAGTCGCCCGGCACAGAGCAAGAGCGGTGTCTCTGGCGGCAGGCCATACCACCCGCGCACCGCCGCACGCGTTGCGTCATCCACCGGCGTGAACTGATCGGCATGGACGCCATACGGTACGACCGTCGTCCGGCCCGCGTCCGCGCCCAATCGCACCGCGCGGTCCGCGAGATCACCGGAGCAGGCCGTCACCGCATCCGCCGCACCGAATGCCCATCGCGCCGCGCCGCGCGCGAGCCGCACCTGCTCCGCCACGAACACATCCGATCCATGCAGACTGATGACGAGTGGCACTCGCCGTCGCCGCGCGATGAGCGCGGCGGGCGGCCCGTTGGGGATCACCCAATGTGCCTGCACGACATCCGCCGATACGGCCCGCATGACCCAGTTCAACGCCCGCGCCGCGCTGGCGAGCGCCAGTGGCGCGACCGCTATCGCCCCCTTCGTCAACGCGACATCGCCCGCCAGCGACCCTGCATACCCCCATGCCGCACCCCATGACCGGCGGGGCGCGACCGCGAACGGATGGAGATGAACGCCTTTGTCCATGTCTGACCGATTCAAGCGCGGATGGTTCGGCAAGACGACGTGAACCTCATGTCCACGTGCCGCGACGGCGATGGCGATCTCTTCGATGAACGGCGCCGTCATGTCCCCCGCGAAGAGCGGATACGATGACGTGAGCATGACGACCCGGAGCCGCTCCGCGGACACGCTGCCTCCTCTCATCCGGGTGGCGCGACCGCGAAGACGAGATACGCGTCGTTGTGGGGGTCATAGAGCGGCGTGATCCCCGGCATCGGCTTGAACGAATAGAGCGGTTTGAGGCTTTCGCGCAGCGTGCCCGTATCGTTGATGTGATCCAGTTCGAGGTATGTCACATGATACTGCCGCATCACCGCATAGACATCATCGAGGCTGCCAAGCGGGAGCATCACCGTGCGCCGCTCGCTGTGCCACGACACTTCCCACGGGTTGCGGGTCATAATCACCGCGTCCGCCGGCGTATTTTGCGCCAGCCAGTCCGATACCGCGACCATCGCATCGCCGCCCGTCTGCGCGTCCGCGCGGACACTGATGTCTCGGCCCGCCGGGATAAAAACCGCGAGTAACAGCAGGGCAACGAGGATCGGCGGCAATGCGCGCTGCCACATCCCGGCGAACCACGTCACAAGCGCGTCATACGTCCACTCGATCCCGGCGGCGGCGAAGAGCAGCAGCCACGGCACGACGACGAGAAAATAGCGAATCTCGTAGTGCCAATAGAGGAGCACGAAAAGCGTGTACGGCACGATCGCACCAGCAAGGATGAGGCCGAATCCCGAACGCCGCGACACGCCAATGATTAATCCAAGCAGCGCGAAGGGGATCAATACACGCGGGAGCAGCGCGCCCCGCGTGATGTCCGCCCCGAGTTGGACAAATTGATGAGCCTGCACGGCGAGGAAGTGATCGTAGCCGTAGCCGATGAGCAGGCGCGGATGCGGCAAATCGTGGCCCCAGAAGAGGCGATAAATCCCCTCAGAGGGCTGCCGCGGATCATACTTCAACACCCAGGCATCGAGTGATTCCGTCGAGTACACCGGTGATCCGAATGTGACGAGGTTGCGAATCGCCCACGGCGCGTAGACAACGAGCGCGGTCGCGGCGGCGACGCCCGCGCCCGCCCATCGCATCCGCGCGCCCAACCGGCGTGCGACCGCAAAGGTCGTCACCGCCGCGCCGGCGATGAGTACCGCCCCACTCGGCTTGGCGAGCAGCAATAATCCCGCTGTCGCGCCAACGAAGAGATCCGGCAGCCATATGCGCCACCGCGTGGCAGCGGGCCGCATCGAAGCGGGGAGCGGCTCGCACCATGCGCGGTACAACGCGACAGCGAAGAGGGCAAAGAGGAGTGTGAAAACGAGGTCGTTGACGGGAAAGAGCGTATCCTCGAAGAAGAGTGGCATCGCGGCGAGAAAGAACGCGGCAAGGATGCCAATCCGGCGACTCCAACGCCACGCGCCGACCGCCGCAATGCACGCGAGCAATGCGGCCATCACCGCGACATTCGGCAGTTTGGCGACGACCGTCGAGATGCCCAGGACGCGGAAGAACGCCGCGATCATCCAGACCTGCAAGGGCGGCCACGTCTCAGCAGGATGCACCACCATCGGAAATTGCCGGTAGAACTGCGGAATATAGTCAATCACATCGCCGTGACCCTGCACGATGTTCCGCGCCCGCACCGCATTGTCCGCGTAATCCGCGTGGCCGATGAAGTCAACGTGGACGATCACTGCGACGGTGAAGATGGCATAAGTGACGACGAGCGCTCCGATGATCGCCCGCGCGATCGTTCGCTGATCGAGGGCATTCCAGATCATGTCGAACAATGCCCCGGTCTCGCGCCACCGCCACGCCGCCCCGAACGCGGCAATCGCAATCGTACCCGGCACCAGGAGCGGCGGCAGGACAAACCGGCTCTCCGGCACCGCGAGGGCGGCGAGCGCGACGGCTGCGGCGCACCCACCGCCCAGCGCGCCGCTCCACGACACCGGCACGACCAGCGCGATCGCGAGAGCGAGCACCGCGAGGCGCACCGCCCACGGCCAGCCGCCTACCGCGCCCGCCCACCACGCGGTATGAAGCGGCTCGACGCGCACCTGATCCACCTGCACCCCAAGCACACGCGGATCGCCACTGGCCGGTGTATATCGCTCCGCCCGCAGCCGCACCGTGAGGTCCGCGGCCGTGCCGGAGGCGGTCAGGTCCGCGAGGACGGGATTGAACTGCGCGAACGCGCCGACCGTCGCCGGATCGCCGCCGAGGTCCACCATGAAGGGTGTTTCGGTACCTGCGCCGCGCCCATCGCGAGCGACGACCTCAACATGCGCCTTCCGCACGCCGCCATAGCCGGGGATCGCGACGGTCGCCGCCGTTGTCGTCCAGCGGTAGGTGACGCCATTGTCCCGCTCATCGCCGTTGAAACCGGCGATCACGAGGCGATCCGGGAAGCGCCCGACATCGAGCGACACGGGCCGCGCGATGGGGAAGCAGGCGAGATAGGCGACGATCGCGACGCCGACCGCGACGCCGCATTGACGAGCGGCACCGCGCCAGCGTCGCCACCACGCCGCCCAGATCGCTCGTGCATGCGGCAATGTCGGAAGCCGTGGACGCATCGCCACCCCGCTCACGAGTAGCGCACTTCAATCGTGATCGTTTCGCCGGGAAGGATATTGCCAACACGGATCTGCGCGCCATTGATGTCCCGCGCGCCCGCTCCGCCCCGCCACGCGACCTGCTTCGGCACGCCGGGTAGCGTCAAGGTCGCGTCATTCACACCTGCCTGCCCCGCGTCGCGCACCGTCAGCATTGTCGTCGCCCCAACGCGCGCGCTCGACACACGCAACTGATCGCGCGCGTCCACGAAGTTCGTGATCGTCGTCACCGGCGCGACCCAGAGACCGAGCGACCGCCGGTCCGCCGCGTATGCGACGACGCGCCCCCAGATTGCTTGCGCCGCCGGGGTCGCGATGTTCTCCGGGTGCGCCCAGAGGGAGAAGATGCCTCCCTCGGCGAGCGATATGTCAATACCGCGATCCGCCGCCGCCTCGTCGCCCGCCCGGTCTATCAGTTCCTGATCAGGTACGACATGAATCTGAGGATAGACAGGCACAGACTGGAGATCATACGTCCCCGGCTTCAAATCGTAATACCGCGTCACGTTGGTGATGCCATGCTTCGCGAGCACCGCGTAATACTCCGCCGTCAGACTATTCGAGGCGCGCCAGGGAAAGGCGAAGGAGTGGGCCGGCGCGAAGCCGTTCTCCTTCGCGACGGCGTCCCACGCCGTGAGGTCGTCGTCGAGTTGCTGCGCCGTGATCCCCGCGTGGAGGAAGAGATGCCCGAAGGTATGATTTTCGATGTCGTGCCCGTCGGCGGCGAGCTGCTTGGTGAGCGAGCCAAAGTACCACGCCGGGTCCGTCTGCTCCGTGCCGAACGGATCATCGCCATACCAGGGATGCGTCGCCCAATAGTCGGAGGCAAAACCTGCCGTCTTCGCCGTGTACCGCGTATATGTCGGGTTGCCGACAAACTGGCGGCGCAGGGTGTTGCCGGTGAGAAAATTGTAGCCATTGACATAGAAAGTCGCGCGCGTGTCATACGCCGCGAACAGCTGGCGCAGGAAGTTCGCGCCATTGCGCATCGCCATTCCCCGCGCGATGGCGTCCGCCACATCGTGATCGGTCTGTCCGCCGCGCGTGTGGATCAACCCACCCATCGCCGTCTCGAAATCGAACGAGAAAGCGAGCGCCGCTTTGGCGTAGTTCGGCAGGGCATCGAGGCGTCCGCCATCGAGCGGCTGAAAATGGATCGTGTCAACGAGCGCGCCGGGTGGCAGGGCAAGCACGATGCTCGCATAGGCCGCACCGGCGGGCGCGGCGCTCGCCACGCTCGGCACGCCGACTGCGAGCGTCAGGGGACTTTCCGCGAGCGGGCGGAACATCGTGTCGGACCAGAGAACATGGGCGGTAATCGCGCCCCCGCCCCCTTGCGCGAGCAC
Source organism: Chloroflexia bacterium (assembly GCA_025928215.1). Taxonomy (GTDB): domain Bacteria; phylum Chloroflexota; class Chloroflexia; order Thermomicrobiales; family JALYUS01; genus JALYUS01. The sequence goes on from JAICJW010000013.1 coordinate 5,269, forward strand.
GATATGCGCGGAGAGCCGGTAGCCGTCGCCCGCCTGCACCGGCACGCGTGGTGAGGTGGCCGTGCCGGTCTCATTGATGTCTGTCAGCGTCGTCCCGTCTGCGGCGATGTGGGCATTCGCGTCGAGCGTCCAGAGGGGATTGATCGTGCCGGACGCGAGGCGCGTCGCCACCGGCGGCAGCAAGTTCGGCACGCTACTGACGGCCTCGCCGCTCGGGGTCGCCGACGCGCCGCAGCCGCTGAGCGAGAGTGTGAACAGGATCGCCACACCGCTGATTGCCGCGATCCGTTCGCGGCGGATGCGCGGCGGGCTGAAGCCGGATACCAGCAGGAGCGCAACCGCGCCAATACAGAGCGCGACGGGAGCGACATAGATGCTTGGCGCCGTACCGATCGGCACAATGGCGGGCCGGTTTGCGCCCGTCGTCGCGATGCTGACGGCGATTCCGACGCCGACGCAGGCGACCGCCGCAAGCATCACCGCTGGAACGAAGCGGGGCCGCTCGCGGGCGATCACCGCGATCAGCAATAGATAGCCAATCCCCGCAAACGCGCCGAGAATCAGCACGGGCCGCTCCTCCGCCACGATGCCCGCCGGTTGACGGTCGAGAAGCGCAGGCACGGCCAGCCAGAAAAACAACAGCGCGGTCGTCACCCGCGCCCGCCACGGCACGAAGAACAGCCCGACCGCGAGACCAATCAAGCCAACGATCAGGAGCGGATGGCGTACCGCGAGTTCACCGAGTGCCCTGAATGATACGCGCAGATCCGTGATCGGCGTCGCGAAGAACCGCCCGCGAATCGTCCGCTGCCACGGATCGCCAATCGCGTAGAGCCACGCCCCGCGCCACGGGCGACCGAACCAGACGGTATTGTAGAAGAGGAAGAGAATCGCCGGTAGGGCGCCGCCGAGCGCGAGCCAGAGCACGCGGCGCCACCACCGTCGTCCGCCCTGCGCCACAAGCGCGATCCCGACGAACCCGGCAGCGAGCCAGCCATACCAGACGGCGAATGGCAGGCAGCCGAGAAGCAGGCCGGACATTGTCAGCCGTCCGTGCGGCGTCCATCCTTCCTCAACCCGGCTATCCGCGCCATCCGCGAAAGTGAGCGCGAGGAGAAATGCGGTGATCGCAAAGACCAGCACGGTGCCCGTGAGACCGCCGACCGGAAAAAGGAACGTCCCGACGCCAAACGCGCCGCCAAGTAGCGCGAGCGGTGAGGAGACGCCGAGCCGTCCGCCTGCCCAGGCGAGCGCCACCGCCGCGAGCAACAGCAGCAGCACCGCCGTGACGCCCACGAGGAGTATCGCCGCATCCGGATGGTGCAGCCCGTTCGCCAGCGGGATACCGAACCAGGCGGCGGGCGTCGCGAGCAGCGCCGCGCCGGGATCCGCCGCGGCGACGAAATGATTGCTGACATAGGCGAGGCCGGAAGCCGGCGCATCGAGCGCGCCGACCATCGTCGTATTCCCGTCTACGGCGATGCTCCCCTGCTCAATGATGCTCTGGGCCGTCGCAAAGACGCCGCCGACCGGCCCGGCAGTCAACCCGGTCCGCACGACGCCGACCAGCCCAAGCGCGACAAACGAACCCCAGACAACAAGCCGCAGAAGCGTCTCCCGCGCGAGGGATGCCGAGCCGGTCACGGTGATACCCCGGGTGTCGCCATCACATCGCGTGGCTCCGCCGCGCGCTTGCGCAGCGGCATTGGATCGCGATACCACGCGATCAGACCGGGGACGATGTTCGTCAGATTGAGAAATAAGATGAGGAATGACGCGGTGAGCGCCGTGTCATGGCTGATCCCCTCCCGGCCAAGCAGGGCGATCAGCGCCCAGTCACGCGTGCCGATGCCACTGACGGAGAGCAGACCGGCGAGCGACGAGAGGCCGACGACCGCGATGAAAGTCATGAGTGGCACGCGGACATCCACGGCGCGGAAACAGAGATAGATGCGGGCCAGCGTTGCCGCGAACGAGACGACCGACCAGCCGAGCGCACGCAGCAGGCTGGCACCGGAGAGGTGGGCGTCTCGCACGGCGGCAACCCAGCGCAGTCGTCCAATCCGCGGGCGGATCGCGGCGGGCAAGAGCATCGCGGTCCGCCGCCGCAGCGATGGACGCGCGGCGACCGCGATGCCACCGAGCGTGACGACCATGAGCACGCCAACGAGCACAAACTGCGCCCCGAACGCGCCGCCGTAGATCGCCACGCCAATAGAGGCGGCGACGAGCAGCATCAGGGCATCGAAGAGGCGATCTACGACCACGCTCGCGAGCGCGGGGGCGAGATTGCCGCCCCGGCTCTGGACGTACCATGCCTTCAGGCCATCGCCCAACTGACCGGGCGTGACAATCGCCGCCCAGAGGCCGATGGCATAGAAGCGAAAGGCTTCACGCCAGGGCAACGGAACGCCGAAATCCGACAGGACGATCTGCCAGCGCCGCGCTTTCGGCGCCAGCAATGGAAAGACGGCGACCGCCGCGATCGCGACGAGCCATGGATTGGCCGCGCCCAGCCCGGTGATCACCTTGCGCGGCCCAACGACCGCGATCGCGATGACCGACAACGCGATGCCGAGCAGACGCGGCAGCCAGCGCCGGATAAGTTGGAGGAGACGTGAGCGTGTAGGCACAGGCATTACTCCGAGCGTGACGTGTGACCCTGGGCGTCGTCATCGCTCCTGCGTTCGACCCGCTCGAAGCGTAATGCGGCAATTTGTTCGGAAATCAGCCCCATCAGAAAGATGATAATGCTCGTCAGGCAGAGCAATACGGTCGAATTCGTGAGATGGACCTGGGTAATCGCGGTATACACGCCATACGCGGCGCCCAGCAAAAACAGGATCACGGCAATCGGCGCGAAGATCTTCATCGGGCTGAAGAGCGTAATCATCCGCAGGATAATCAGAATGAACCGCGCCCCGTTCTGCAGTAACTTCTGGCCACTCTTGCCGCCCTGCCGCTTATTGGCGACCACCGGCACGAAGGTGACGTTATACCCCGCCTTGAGGAAGGCGAGCGTGCTGGTCGTCGGGTAGGAATAGCGGTTCGGCAGGAGATGGATGAATTCGAGGATCACCGCGCGACGGAAGACGCGGAAGCCACTCGTTAGATCAGGTATCCGCGTTCCCGCGAGGTACGACGCCACCCATTCCAGCGCGCCATTGCCGAGCGCGCGGATGCGATTCTGCTGCGACGATTTCGCCCGCGCGCCGACGATTAAATCGTAGACGCCGGTGTGGATGAGCAATTTCCCGATGTCCGCCGGTTCCTGCTGCCCGTCCGCGTCGAGGAGAAGAACATACTCTCCGCGCGCGGCGCGAATGCCCGCCTTCACCGACGCCCCATTGCCCTTGTTATACGGGCTGCGCACGACACGCACCGGCAACCCCTGCAATTGATCGCCCGTGCCGTCGGTACTCCCGTCGTCAACGACGATCACTTCGGCATCCGGATAGTCATCGCAAATGCGGCTCAACACGGCACGGATGCCGACGGCTTCGTTGTATGCCGGGATCACAATTGAGAGCGTTGTCCCCGCTGGCAGGAACGCCGCGGCACCCGTCGCGTCATGCTTCACATCTGTCGTCGCTTGTTGCATCCCATCCCCACGGTACCTTCATGCAATTGAACGTACGCCCGCTCCAGCGGTCGCGCGTTCGCCGCATTGTACACCACAGCGAGCGACTGTCCGCATTATGAGCGCCGGTGCGGTTGCTCGCTCCTCCGCACGCCGAGATGCATCTCCGCAAGCGCGCGCGCCGTCTGTTCGATCAGCGCGCCATTCCCGGCCAGGTCAAGATCGCCCAATGCGTCGGCAATCGGCGTGATGATCGGGTAGGCATTCGCGCTCGTCGGCGTCTGATCGGGCGAATCGGGATCGCTCGCTCCGCCGGTCATGAGGGCAGATGGCGATACAGGGTGCGGTCGCGGCGGCTCGTTGATGAGATCATGGCTGAACGTCCGCCCTGTCACGTCGTGCAGCACATCGAGATAGCCTTCAGCAGCCCGCCGCATCGTGTGCTCGCGCAGCACAAATGCGCGCGCATTCACGCCGACCGCGCGCCGGAACGGCGGATTCGTCGCAAGCGCATGGAGATAGGCGGCGAGCATTTCACCCTCGAAGGCATCCGGCGGTACCTTGAGCACGGCATCATCGGGCAGATCGGCAAAGGCGCCGGTTTCCGTGACGATCGTCGGCAGGCCGGCGCTCATCAACCGCAGCACGGCGGCGGAGGTCTCACCGGCGGTCGGGTGGCGCAGGTTGATGCAGACATCCGAGGCGGCGAAGAGATCGGGCAACCGCGCATCCGCAACGTAGCCGAGGCGGCGGACGTATCGCTCGATCCCCGCGAACCGGGCAAGGCGGGGAACATCGTAGTTCGGTGAATCGCCACCGACGATCAGGAGCGCGAGATCGGGCACCGCATCGGCGAGACGGCGCACAGCTCGAAAGACCGCCGGAATGCGCTTGAATGGATTGACCCGCCCGAGCGAGAGGACGACGAAGGTTTCCGGGCCGATACCGAGGCGCGTCCGGGCCGCCTCCCGATCCACCGGTGCGATGATCGGCACCCCCATCGGCACGACGTGCGTGCGCGCCCCCGGCACGAGCCGCCGCACCCATGCGGACGACGACGGGCTGTGCGTCACGACACAGCGCGCCGCCCGGATGAAGTCTTCATTGAGCGGGAAGTCGAACATCGCCTGCGGGTTCTGCCCGCGTAAGACGTGCGCCGCGACCGCCTCGCCACGCTCGCCGTATCGCGCGCGCATCTCTCGCCGGTACGCGTCGCGACCACCCCGCCCCTGCACCGCGCGCCAGACCATCAGATGATGCAGAACGATGTCGTGCAGCACCAGCACGTCCGGCCGATCGAGCGCGAGCGGCACCATGTAGTTGTGAGCGGGGCTGTTGCCCATGTGCAAAACGATGGCATCGTACGCGTCGCGATCGAAGTGGCGTGCGGTGGCGATCCGGGCCGGAACAAGAGCGGGCGCCAATGTCGGCACGTAGTTGTCCACAACGACTGTGAGATCGAGCGCCGTCGCGAGCCAGGGGATGAGGTCTTCGCTGTACTGCGAGATACCGGACTCGACCGGCTGCAACGGCGTGAAATACGCGACCCGCGCCTTCCGCTTGCTCACCGCGTCAACTCCCGCAGGACCGTCTCCCAGTTGATAGTCGCGACCGCGTGTGGCCCGGCGTCCCCCAGCCGCGCCGCAGCCACCGGAGCGCGCCACCACGCATCGAGGATGCGGGCGAAGGCGTCCGCGTCAGGGGCGACGACCGCGCCATTGACGCCATCCTGCACGAACTCCAGCACGCCGCCACTGTCGCTCGCGGTGAGAACGGGCTTTCCGGCCATCAACGCCTCGACGGCCGCATACCCGTAATCCTCATCCACCGGCGCGTAGACGACGGCGCGACACGTTCGATAGAGCTTCACCACCTCGGCATCCGGCACGCGGCCGAGGAAGCGAACACGATCGGTAATGCCGAGCGTCGCGGCGAGCTGCTCCAACCGCTCGCGATCCGGCCCCTCCGAGACGACGCGCAGTTCGACGCGCTCGCTGCAAGCTCCAAGCGCGCGGAAGACGAGATCGAGCCGCTTCGCGGCATCGAGACGCGCGACGGAGAGCAGGAAGCCGCCGTCCGAGCCGCCCGGCGTGAGGCCGGTTAGGATGGTCGGTGGATAGAGCGCCGTTCCCTTGATGCCATTGAAGCGCGCGAGGCGGGCGACGACATTACGCGAAATGCCGTAGACGCGCCTGCATTCACCGAGGCCGCGTGCGTCAATGGCGCGGATACTCTCGCGCAACCGGCGGTCGTCCGGGGTGTTCGCGAAGTCGGAGAGCGGCGTGCCGTACCAATCGTACGCCTGCCGGTGCTGGTGGACGACCCAGGCGACTTTATGCGGATGCCGTACTGCCCAGGTCGGGAACTTCGTGCAGATCACCCGGTCAACCGGGACGCCGTTCGCCTCCGTCAGATCGAGCAGGCGCCACGCGAGGGCATGCGCCGGAATCGCGGCGGGCGGATACCACCGAAATGGCAGCGCCACGACTGCGACGCGATGCCCCGCGCCTTCGAGTGCGCCCGCAAGCCCGTCCACGAGCGCTTCCGCGCCGCCCCGCACGAACGGCACCTGCGTCGCCGCGACGACAATATTCACGAGGATGCTCCCTCCCCCGCCGTGCGGGAGGGGGGAGCATGAATCTCCTCATGGGAGAGCACGCGGCTGCGCGCCCCGACATCTCCCCCTTCCCCAGTGGGGAAGGGGTTAGGTGCTTCCCCCAGTTCCTGCGCGGCGATGCGGGCGGCGAGCGCCTCCTGGCGGGCCGCCATCGTATTCAGGGCGGTGATCGTCGCCTCGTTGAAGTCATTGATCTGATCCACAATCGGATTGATGTACCAGCGCAGGCAAATGCGGATCACGCGCTGGACGATTGAGAGGGCGCGACCGACGATGGGAATACGCCACATGATCGGAAAATGTGCCGAGATGTGCGCCAAATCCGCCGCCTGACGGAGCGGATCGTCCAGCGTCGCCTGCTCCGTCAGGCCCATCGCCTTCCCTCGCGCGATCGCCTGCGCCCGCAACGCGGCAATCGTCGCCGCGACATCTCCCTGTTCCAATTCGGCCTGTTCTGACATTCACGTATCCTTGCCATTCCATCGCCGACGCGACGTGCATCGCGCATACTTTACCGGACGAGTAATTCCCCGTACAGATCGTCCACCCGCGCGACGATCCGATCCCATGTGTACCGCGTGAGGACGTTCTGCCGCCCCGCCGCTCCTAGCCGGTCTGCAAGGTCCAAGGTATCCAGCAAGCGGCGGATCGCGGACGCAAGCGCCGGCACATCGCCAAAGGGGACGATCAGGCCATCCACACCGTCGGTGACGACGCCGGGGATGCCGCCCGCGTTCGCGCCGATCACCGGCTTCCCATTCGCCCACGCGTCGAGAAAGACAATCCCAAAGGAGTCGGTCCGGGAGGGCAGCACGAGCATGTCCGCCGCCGCGAGGATGTCTGCTTGTATCCTCTTTTCTACGAACCCAAGCAACCGAATACGAGACGATACGTCCGGCGGCAAGGTATCGAAATATGCGCGCGCCTGCGAAAGCATCGGCCCGGTGAGGACGAGCGTCGCTTCCCGCCCCTCCTCCCAGAGGAGGCGCAGCGCGGCGACGAGGTCGTACGTTCCCTTATCCGCCGCCGCCGTGCCGCTGTAGTAGATGACGCCGCCGCGAAGATCGAAGACCCGTCGTGCTCGCTCCGCGTCACCCCCGGTGACGTCACGCAGATGGACACCGACACCGATCTGATGCAGCCGCTCCGGGGAGATACCCCGCGCGGCGAGGAACGCACCCTCCCGCGCGGTCTGCACGATCGTCGCGTCCGCATCCCGCAGGACGCGCATCTGATGCGGCATCGAGTAATACCGCACGATGCGGTCATCACCGGGAACGCCGAGATGGACGAACGGTGTGACGACGAACGGTATACCGGCCCGCTGCGCGGCGGACGCACCGGCGAGAACGGTGGATTCGATGGAGATATTCGCCACGTGGACGAGGTCAAATTCCGTTGCATGCGCGCCGACCCAGCGATGGAGCGCGGGAACCCATGGGGCGAACCGACCGCCGCGACGGAGCAGCAGATCGCGGCCAGGGAGTGGCGGCAGGTGGCTCACTTCCGCCATCGCGCGGCGAAGGGCACGATAGCCCAGCGCCGAGGCCGGATAGTGACGGACCGGGAAGCGCAGGACGCGGACACCGTTCAGTGTTTCTTCCGGTGGAGCGTCCACCCGCCGCGCACGCGGATTCCAGAAGTATTCCAGGTCCCACGCGTCGGTCGTGGCGACCGTCACCACGTCGCCTGCTGCCGCGCATTTCTCGGAGAGTTCGCGGACGTAGTTCTCCGAACCGCCCTCGTAGGGTGCGTACCGTTGGACGATATGGAGCAACCGTCGGGGCGTCCGGCTCACCTACGGCGTCCCGGTTGGGCCAACGGTCGGCGCTGCGCTCGAACCTGATGGCGCGCCGGTCGGCACGATCACCGTGACCGTCCCGCTGCCCAATTGCTGTTGCAGGGCGATCAAGCGGCTCCGCGCTTCGTCCCCAACCGTGCCCGACGGATCGAGGTTCGACGCTTTCTGGTATTCGCTCAGCGCGTCGGGCAGGCGCGGCGGTTTCAATGCGACGTACGCATTGCCGAGGCCGAGATGTGCCTGCGCCGCGATGTCCGCCGCCGGATTCAGCGCGAGCGCCTGCGTGAACTGGCTCTGCGCACCCGATACATCGCCGTTGTTGAGCAGTAAGACGCCGACGCTCACATGTGGGCGCGGGTCGTTGGGTTGCAGCAGCAGGTAGCGCTGATAGAGCGCGAGCGCCTGTGGATACTGGCCCGTTTGATAGTAGTAGTCCGCGAGGTTCCCGACCGCACTGCTATCGTCCGGATTCGCGGTGACGCGGGCAATCAACTGGTTTGGATCGGTTTGCGATGGCGTGGTCGGCGCCGGAGTGCCGGTGCTCGTGGCGGTGAACGTGGCGACGAGGGCGACGACCAACGAGAGCGAGATGACGATACCGAGGATGACCAGCCCCCGGCGCGCAAGCCGCTGGCTGGAGGTCGGGCGATGGCGCTGCGGCAGGGCGGTGCGGGCGCGATTGGCGGCGCGTTTCCGCCGCTGGGTGGAAGACGGCATCGGGCTACAACTCCTCAGTGAGCGCGCTTAAGGCGCGCCGCAGCCTAAGGTCACTGATCTTTCCTTCCGCGATCACCCGTTCCTCACCACTAACCGAAACCGCGACGACGGGAATGCGCTGACCATAGCGCGCCTCGAATGCTGGTAGCCCGGCGATGTCAACGATCCGAAGCGTCGCGCCAGCGGTCGCGGCCACCGCGCGGGCAGCCGGTTTTTTCGCGTCGTCGCAGAGATGGCATCCCGCTCGCGTATAGAGCGTGACGACTAACGGCTGATGATGGCGTCGAAAGCGCCGGAAAAGCATCTTCATCCGTGCAGTATCGGGAGCATGACGAAGCGGCGTCAAGCAGAGCGAGAAATAGGGAGTGGTAGCAGGAGAAATCAAACTGCCCTGGGCCATCAGGGTATACCATCCGTGGTCGCATCGAGGAGGCGCGCCGCCGCTTCCCGCTGCTCCTGATCGTGGCGGCGATACTCCTCCTGCCATTCCGGCGGCATCGCACCGATCATCTCATAGGCCTGCACCGTCGGCGTCTCGCCGCCGCGCCACTCGCCCGCGATTACCTCGCCGAGGTAGACCGTCATGTCCGTCGCATCGAGCGCTCCGACGACCCGGCATTCGATGAATCCGGGCGGTGAGGCGAGGACGGGGCTACCGGTAATGCCGGGCCGCCATTCGAGGCCGTCCAGTTTCCCTGTGCCATCGTGCCCGGATCGGAAGCCAAGTCGTCGGACGAGGTCGGCCTGATCCGCCGCGAGTGGATGGAGAGCGAACGCTCGACCGGCGGCGATCAAATCGTGGGTGCGATTCGCCTTCCAGATCTGGATCAGCACGCGCGGATGCTCCGGCAGAATGGATGCGGAGAGCACGCCGACCGCGATCTGCCCGCCCGCATCATCACCATGCGCCGCCGTCACCGCGCAGACCGGCCCCCACAGCCGTGACGTGAGCCGCCGTATCGCCGCGTAATCCATATCAACTCCGCTCGTCACCAAGTGCGGCGAGGCGAGCGCGCAAGCGGGTCACACGCTCATCGGCGGCGGCGAGGCGCTCGCGAGCAGCCTGGACAACATCGGGCTTGGCGCGGGCGACGAAGTTTTCGTTCGCCAGTTGCGCGCGCGTCCGGTCGGCGTGCCCTCCGGCCTCCTCAATGTCACGCGTCAGGCGCGCGCGCTCGGCTGCCACATCCACCATGCCGGTGAGATAGACGACTACGTCCGCCACGACGACCGCCGTCGCCTGCGCGGGCACATCAACGGCGGCAGCAATCGTCAACTGATCGTCCGCGACCCGCGCGAGCCGTGAGAAAACCTCCCGTTGCGCCGTCAGGGCATCGGCATGCGGGCCGGCGGCAATCGTCGCGGCGATCCACATGCCCGGCTCGACGCCCGCCTCACTGCGGGCATTCCGCACCGCCCGGACGAGGTCAATGAGCAGGCTGAACGCGCCCTCCGCCTCGCTATCTGCCAGCCCCGGTTCCGGCCACGGTGCGACGATCAGCGCGTCGCCGCCGTGCGGGAGGCGCTGCCAGATCGTCTCCGTGATGAAGGGCATGAAGGGATGCAGCAGGCGCAGCGCGCGTTCGAGTGTGTACGCGAGTGTCTGCCGCACAACCGCGGCAGATGCCCCGTGCAGGCGTGGCTTCGCCGCCTCGATATACCAATCGGCGAGATCGCCCCAGAGGAAGTCGTAGATCTGCCGCCCCGCCTCGCCGAGCAGGTAGCCTTCCAGCAGTCGCGTCACCTCTCCTTCCAACACATGAAGGCGGCTGACGATCCAGCGGTCAGCGAGTCCGACCTCCCGCGCGTCCGGTGCGGCGGGGGCGCCGCTGGCGTCGCGCGCGATCTGCTCCGGCGTGATGTTCGCAAGCACAAACCGGGCGACATTCCAGAGCTTATTCGCGAAGTTCCGGTTCCCCTCGATCCGCTCCACGGAGAGGTTGATGTCATTCCCCGGCGAGCCCATCGTCATCAGGGTGAAGCGGAGCGCATCGGTGCCGAAGCGGTCGGTGAGGTCGAGCGGATCGAGCACATTGCCCTTTGTCTTGCTCATTTTCTGCCCGCGCTCGTCGCGCACCATGCCGTGCAGATAGACGGTGCGGAACGGCACATCGTCCATCATCGCGAGGCCCTGAAAGATCATTCGCGCCACCCAGAAGAAGATGATGTCGTACCCCGTTTCCATCACACTGGTCGGGTAGAAGCGGCGCAGATCGGGCGTCTCTTCCGGCCAGCCGAGCGTGCTGAAGGGCCAGAGCGCGGAGGAAAACCAGGTATCGAGCACGTCCGGGTCCCGCGTCAAGGTCGCCGGATCAACGTCGGCGGGGAGTTCCTCGGCGGTCGGGAACTCATGCTCGCTAACGACGATCCGGCCATCCGGCGTGTACCAGACAGGGATTTGATGGCCCCACCAGAGTTGCCGCGAAATGCACCAGTCCTGAATATGCTCCAACCAGCGGAAGTACTCATCCGCGAACCGTTCGGGCACGAAGCGGATGCGGCCATCCCGCGCCGCCGCGATTGCCGGCGCGGCGAGGGGTTTCATATCCACCCACCATTGCATCGAGAGCATCGGTTCAAGGGTAGCGCTGCCGCGTTCCGCGTGCGGCACGGAATGGCGATGTGCCTCCGTCTTCACGAGATTGCTGCCTCGTTGCAGGTCGTCGAGCACCCGCGCCCGCGCCTCAGGGATCGTCAGGCCCGCGTATGGGCCTGCGGCATCATTCAAGCGGCCATCGAAGGTGAAAATCGTGATCTGTGGCAGGTTGTGGCGCAGGCCAACCTCGTAGTCGTTCCAGTCGTGCGCGGGCGTCACTTTCACCGCGCCGGTGCCAAAGGTGGGGTCCACGTGATCGTCAGCGATAACCGGAATGCGCCGTCTAAGCAACGGCAGCACGAGGGTCTTGCCGATCAAGGCGCGATATCGCTCGTCCGTAGGGTTCACGGCGACGGCGGTATCGCCGAGCATCGTTTCGGGCCGCGTCGTCGCCACCGTGACGGATTGCCCGCTCGCGCCTTCCACGTCATAGCGGATATACCAGAGATGCCCGTCCTCCTCGATCTGATCCACCTCGAGATCAGAAACGGTGGTCTGATTGACCGGATCCCAGTTCACCATGCGATTGGCGCGGTAAATCAGGCCGCGATCGTAGAGCCGCTTGAATGCGGTACGGACCGCCTGCGCCGGGCCGGGATCCATCGTGAAGACGTAGCGCGACCAATCGAGCGAGAAACCGAGCGACCGCAGTTGAAAGAGGATGCGGTCGCCGTAGTGGTGAATGAACGTTTGGACTCGTTCGAGGAACGCAGCGCGCCCTAACTGCTGCCGGGTCAGACCTTCCTTCGCCAGTTCGCGCTCGATCACGACGTGCACGGCGATGCTCGCGTGATCGGCGCCGGGAAGCCAGAGCGTCGGGACGCCCTGCATCCGCCGCCAGCGAATCAGCACATCCTCGACCGTATACATCGCGTGGCCGTTGTGAAGCGATCCGGTCACATTCGGTGGCGGCAGAATGATGACGAAGGGTTCCGGCTCGTCCGGTCGTTCGGGCGGCGGCGCGAAGAAACCGCTCGCTTCCCACCATTGATAGACCGCCCCCTCGACGGTCTTCGGGTCGTACGCTTTCGGCAGCTCCTCCGCCGCCGTAAAGAGGGTTGGCCTGGTCTCGGTCGCCATTGTCGTCCTCCTCGATGCCACGCTGTCCGTGCCTCTTCGTCCTCATCGCTAGCCCGAAAAAGAAGACGCCCCGCCTCACTGCTGAGGACGGGGCGTGCATACCCGTGGTACCACCTCGCTTCGGGCGCGCCATGCGCCCCTTGCGGTCGCGCGGTAGCGGGCGCACCCGTGCGGCTTCGCGCGTGACGAGCGCGGTTCCGCCGCTGGCTCACCGGACGACTTCGACGCCAGTATGCCACGGGGCTTGCACCATCCCCCGCTCGCTCGAGGCGGCGCGGCGTCTACTCCTTCCGGCTCATCGCCGAGATCGTTCCTGCCAGTATAGCAGCGGCGCGCCTTGGGGTCAAAACCACTTCAGACGCGCCTTGTCGCTCCCCGCGAACGCTGGTAGCATCACGGAGAGGATTGAGGACTAAGGACTAAGGACTGAGGGCTAAGGATTGTCTGCTCACTGCTCGCAAATAGGTCGCCGGCTGGTATTCATCGTTTTCGTGGCGGCTGTGCTCGTGCCTGCTTTGCCACTTGCGGCCGCGCCGATCGGCGGCACGCTCACGGGCAAGGTCGTGATGAAGACGGCGGACGCCACATTACCCGGCACGCCACTCAACGTGACACTCCTCTACCTCAATCCGGGCCTGTTCCGTGCGACGGATGAGGCGGCAGACTCCCGAACGACGACCACCGCGCCGGATGGTTCGTTCACCTTCACTGGCCTGGACAACTCATCGTCCGGTGTCTATCGGGTCGTGGTCCAATATAAAGGCATCACCTACGAACCCGCCGAGCAGGACGTTACCGACATATCAGGGGCAACGGGGAAATCGTCCGCCGTCCGCTTCACGAACAACGCGACGACCGCGACGGTGGAAATCCCGGTCTACGAACCGATAGTCAGTGACAAGGCGGCGACCTTCACGATCAAAAGCGATCAGATCATCTTGAATGAGGTGCGCCCGCAGTTTTACAGCGTCCTCGAAGCACTGCAGATCACAAACCCCGGCGACCACACGCTCGTCGGCGCGCTCAACCCTGACGGCTCGATGGCCCAGGGTGTGCCGCTCGTCTTCACGGCCCCCGCGAATGCGCAGACGATCACGACGAACCGCACCGATCTCATCCCGACCGCCGACCTGACGGGCCAGAAACTGACGCTGCGGCTCCCGATCCAGCCGGGCGCGAGCGATCTGACCGCAACCTATGATCTACCCGGCTCGGCCTCCGGCCTCTCCTTCCAGCGAACGCTCGATTACGCGGCCACGAAAGTACAGGTACTCGTCTCCGATTCGCGGCAGGCGCTCGCCAGCACGACGCTGCACAACGACGGCCCAATTCAGGCGCCCCAGGGCGCGACGCCGTTCAAGCAGTTCAGCCTCGACAATCCGCAGGCGGGCCAGCAGATTGATCTGACAATCGGCCCCAGCCCCTCGACGCCGCCGCAAGCGACGGCATCAACGCCACAAAAAAGCACGTTCGCGCGCATCCGGGACAAGGCGACCGTACCCTTCCTGCTCGTGCTGGCCGGTATCTGCCTCGTGTTGATGCTCCTCATTCTGCGCGCTCCACAACGCGGCGCGACGGGGTCACCGATGCCGCGCCGTGCTGCAGGCGAACCGCTCGCCACGTCGAACGAGACGCCGGCCGATCCCTCTTCAGCGGGAGAATCCGACACCGCTCCAGAGGCCGTGGATACGAGTGGGAGCGGGAGTCAACCGAGCCGCCGCATGCGCGGTCGCCCCCATGATTACGACCTCGACGACGCGGAGCGGGAGATTGAGGCGGCGAACAGCGACGCTGGCGAGGTGAAGGAGAGCCGGAATCGGGATCAGCCGTAAGGCAGACGATGGAGGGGACGGAAGATGGCTGAGACAGACATGACCGCACGATCACGCGTGGCCCCGGACGCGATGCGCGCCCTGATGGAGCGGCTCTTTGTTCGCGCCGGCATTCCCGCCGACGATGCCGCGACCGCCGTCGCGGTGCTGATGTTCAGCGATATGCATGCGATTGACTCGCATGGCATCCCGCGCATGCGGATGTACCTCAACGCCATCGCCGACGGTCGCGTCAATCTCCATCCAAAGATTTCCGTCGTCATGGAAGGCCCCGCGACCCTGACGCTCGACGGCGATCAGGGCCTCGGTCTCGTCGTCGCGCCATTTGCGATGCGCCGCGCGATTGAAAAAGCGAAGGAGACCGGGTGGTGTACGGTGTCGGTACGGGCAAGCAATCATCTCGGCACCCTCTCCTACTACCCGATGCTGGCGGTCGAGGAGGGGCTTGGCGGTATGAGCATGACGAACGCGGGGCCGCTGATGGTGCCGACCTTCGGCACGATTCCCGTCCTCGGCACCAATCCGTTCTCAGTCGCCTTCCCCGGCGGCAACCATTCCGATCCCTTCCTGCTTGACATGGCCTCCACGAGCGTCGCGTGGGGCAAGGTGGAGATCGCGAAGCGCGAGGGATTACCGATCCCGGATCGGTGGGCGGTAGATAAAGATGGTGCGTTCACGACGGACCCAAACACAGCGGTCGCGCTCGCCCCGCTCGGCAGCGACTACGCGGGACGCAGCCAGAAGGGGTATGGCCTCGCGGTGATGGTAGACTGTTTCACCGCGATGCTTGCCGGCGGGACGTGGAGCATGCGCATTCCCGGTCGCGGCACCGGCACGCACGACCACCCCGGCACCTGCCACTGCTTCATGGCCTGGCGGATAGACGCCTTCACCGATCTCGAATCCTACCGCGCGCAGATGGACGACATGATGGCGACGCTGCGCGCCACGCCCCCCGCGCCGGGGCACGACGCCGTTCTCGCCCCCGGCCAGCCGGAGTTCGACGGCTACCGCGACCGGAGCGTGAACGGCGTGCCGCTGCATCAGTCCGTGCGGGACGATATCCGCGCGCTGGCGGAGGAATACGACGTTCCCTACGACCTCGATTGAGGTTGCCGCGTCGGGCCGCTGATGCTACGCTGGCGCGCGAGCGCCGGGGGGCCAGTAGCTCAGCGGTCAGAGCGGGGGACTCATAATCTCTTGGTCGCAGGTTCGAATCCTGCCTGGCCCACCATCCAGACTCAGTAGCTACAGCGGGGGAATCGTGACACGATCATCGTTACGGTGCGTTCGATTCGAGAAAGCTCCGATCGTGCTCATCGCGGCCCTCGCGTCACTGCTCATTGCCTTGCCCGTCGCGGCGGACGCGACATCGCTCATGCTCCTCACGGATCCATTGCCGCCCAGCCACACGATCACCGATATGCCCATCACCGGCCAATGGTGGAATCTGACATGCGAATATGCCGCGGCATCGGCAGCGACGGCATTCTACGGTCAGACAATCACGCAGCAGGAGTTCGTGAATGCCATCGGCTTCGATCCGAATCCCAATAAGGGCTTTCGCGGCAATGTGGATGGCCCGTGGGGCGGCACGAGCGACTACGGTATCTATCCCGCGCCCCTTCTCAAGACGCTGCAACAGCGGGGCTTCGCGGGGTCATATAGCTTCCATGGTAGCGCGGACATGCTTCGCGCCGCGTTGAGCAACGATCATCCCGTTGTTGTCTGGCTCGTCGGCACGTTCGGCACGGCACCGCGCTTCGAAGCGACAAGCGACGGTGAACCGTTCTTTCTCGTCCCCTACGAGCACGCGATGACGGCGTATGGCTACACGGAGTCGAGCATCATGCTCATGGACCCGAGCATCGCGTCGTACCGTACCGTGTCATGGCAGACATTCACACAGGCATGGATGCAACTGGACGGGATGGCGCTCGTCGTCGCACGATGAGCGCCGCGATAGCGACGATGCCCACGACACGATGCGTAGACGCCGGAGGAGCAGGGGCGGATGGTGATCCCGGAGTCTGAGGAGAAGCGCATACCGCGCGATACGGGAGGGCGGCGAGACCGAAGATGGTCACCGTGGCCGTATATCTTCGGGGTCGTACTCGTCGCGTACTGCGCGGCGTTCGCTTCCGTGATCGCGATTGGCGCGGGCTATACAAGACATGATGGAACGCCGACACCGATGACGGTGGCGCTCGTCAACGTCGCGGCCTTCGTGGCAACACCGACGCAGACGCCGGCCCCGCCGACCGCGCCGCCACGCCCCGTGACGCCGACACCGATGCCGCCGACTGCCCCACCGAACACGCCGACGCCCGATCCGAATGTGGATTTCCGCGTGCCGCTCGCCGCCAGCAATACGGGAGTATTCAGCGGCCAGCGCGTCGCGATCCTCGGTATTTCCGATGACGCGCGCTCGACGACCGCGTCCGCCCGACCGATCACGGGATACAAATTCATCGCCATAGACGTGAAAATCGAGAATCTTGGCGATGCCCCGGTGACACTCGGCAAGTGGCAGATACACACGACGCCTGCCGGGGATTATCCGACAAGCGCGGTTACAGGCTTCGGCGATCCGCTACCAGCCAGTGGCAGGGTCGCGCCTCATGCGGTAGTCACGGGCACGCTCGTCTTTTCCGTCCCCACCAATGCCCACCTGACCTGGCTTCAGTACGCACCGAACCCGAACGCCAAAGGAGCACTCTACTTCGACGCCGCGTAACTGCTGAGACACCCAACGTCTCACTTCGAACTCTGCTGGCTCCCCGCTCACTGCCCAGCGGGCAATGAGCGGGGTCAGGGGGTGGAGTTCTGAAATCGCCCCTTAACCACCAAGTATATCGGCAATCGGCGCGGCCCATGCCAGCAACTGCTCATCTCCGTCCGCCCGTGCGATGCACTGAAGACCGAGCGGCAGACCATTTTCCGCCAGCCCGGCGGGAATCGAGAGCGCGGGCATACCGGTGTGCGTCCAGGGCAGGTTCATCGCCGGATTGCCGGTCGAGACGATCCCTTCCGGCGCGGGGCCGGGCGCAGGCGGGCAGACCCAGAGGTCAATCTCTTGCTCGTCCATTAGCGATTGCACCTGCGCCCGGACCTGCATCCGGCTCGCGCGGCCCGCCGCCAGTTGCTCCGGCGTTACCCGCTGCCCCTTCCGAAAGGTCTCGGCGGTGACGGGGCGGTACTTCGCTTCGTGCTGCGGGAACCAGTCGCGATGCAGCGCCGCCATCTCCGCCGTCGTCATCCAGGTGTGCCGCTCGGTGATCGCCGCAATGTCATCGAGCGCCGGTACGCGCTTCACGGTGTATCCCGCCTGCTGAAGCAGCGCAACGTGCCGCTCGAACGCCGCCAATCCCTCCGGCGACGCCTGCGCGAGATATGCTCCTTCCGGCACGCCGAGGACGGGTTTCCGGTCGTCTCTCTCCGATTTCCAGTCACGACAGAGCACCGACGCGGCGACCGCCATCCCCGCGACATCCTGCGTGAACAGCCCGACGTGATCCACCGACCGGGAGTAGTAAACGATCCCGTCGGTTGGGATGCGGTCATAGGTCGGCTTGAAGCCGACGACGCCACAGAACGCGGCGGGCCGGATCACCGAGCCGACCGTCTGGCTGCCGAGCGCCAGTTGGCAGAAGCCCGCCGCGACCGCCGCCGCCGA
>JAICJW010000473.1 GCA_025928215.1 Chloroflexia bacterium
GACTTGCAGGTGCAAATCGCGCAGCCGCCACTCGCGCTCGTTGTCGGGCCGGATGCGCGAATCGCGCAGCAATTCGCCTTCGCACTCGCTGGCGCGGAGACCCCGGACGCGGAGGCCGCGCGTCGCACGATGACGGTCGCGACACCGGATGTCCTTGATGGTTTGCAGGTCGGGCCGCTGCCGTACGACGCGGTTTTGCTGCTCGATCCGACGCCCGCGATGCGCCAGCACCCCGTCCTCCGGCGCATTATCAGTGACCAGCGACAGACGGCGGTGCTGGCGATCCTCACGACACCGGCTGCGGTGATGGATCCCGGCATCCCCTCCCTCATCGTCCCGGACCTGACGAACCCGCAGGCGCTCCACACGGTGCGCGCGCGGCTCGTGCCGATGCTCCACGCGGATCGGCGCGTCACGTGGGGCCGGACGTTCGCCGGGTTTCGGCAGCCAATGACGGATTACCTGATCGAGCAGACCGCGCGGGCGAACGCGCAGTTCGCGATCATGACAGACATCACGGCGCGGATCCCGATGATCGGTGGCCTCGCCTCGACGGGCGCGGATTTCTTCGTGCTGACGAAGAACCAACTGATCCTCGCCTACCAACTCGCCGCCATCCACGGGCGGGACCTGAGTGATCAGAAGATGGTGATGATGAATGCCGCGCCGTATCTCCTCGCGGGCCTCGGTTGGCGGGAACTGGCGACACGGGCGGTGCGTGTTGTTCCGGGTGCGTCCTTCGTGCCGAAGGGCGTGATTGCCTATGGCGGCACCGTCGCATCGGGCCTGCTTGCCCGCACACTCGCCAACCCGGACGGCGTGCGCGCATGGCTACGGGGCGTGCAGGAAGGAACGAAAACCTCGCTCGGTGTCGGCAATAGCAAGATGCGGGATGCCAGGGAGCGCATCGGCGGCCTGCTTGGCTCCGTCGAAGCGCGCGTCGGCAACCGCACGCACCTCGCCGCGAAATGGCAGCGCCATCCCGACACTCCTCTCGCCGTCGCCCCGCCTGTCCACGTCGTCCCTGCCGCGGACTGACAAACCGGAGAGAACCGCAGAGACGCAGAGAGCGCAAAGGAGAAAAGGAGAATCAGCATAGAATCCCCTCTTCTTTCTCCCTCTCTGCGTCTCCGCGGTTCATTTGGTTTCGTCCTCCGGTATACTGCGGGGTGAAGGAGGGATGGGGATGGTGCGGGAGCGGGCGGAGGTCGTCATTATCGGGGCGGGAGTGATGGGAGCGAGCCTCGCGTTCCACCTCACGCGGCTCGGCATGCGCGACGCCCTCATCCTCGAAAAGAAGCATGTCGCGGCGGGCGCGTCCGGCAAGACGGGGGCGCTCCTGCGGCAGCATTACTCGAATGTCCCGGAGGCGACGCTCGTTCATCGCTCGGTGCAGGTCTTCAAGCAGTGGCGAGAAATTGTCGGCGGTGAGTGCGGGTACGATGGGAGTGGGCTGATCGCGACTGTCTACCAGACCGGGCCGGACGATCCAAATGTCGCGCGGATGTACGCGAATGTCGCGATGCAGCGGCGAATCGGCATCAAAACGGAAGTCGTCACGGCGGAGCAACTGCGCGAATTGCAGCCCTTTGATCGGGTGGACGACCTCATCTACGCGGCGTATGAGGCGGAAGGCGGCGCGGTGGATGCCATCGCCACGACGCGCTCGCTGATCGCGGCGGCGGAGAAGCACGGCGCGCGGCTGCGCGAGGGCGTGACGGTCACGGCGATTCGCACGGCGGGCGGGCGCGTGGCGGGTGTCGAGACGAGTGACGGGCCGGTGGACGCGCCGGTCGTCGTCTGCTGCGCGAACGCCTGGAGCGCGCCGCTACTGGCGACAGCGGGCGTCAAAGTGCCGATTGAGGTGATGCGCGTGCCGGTGGCGATTCTGGAGCGACCGCCCGCGATGGCGGCGGGGCACATGGCGTACGTGGACACCGCCGCCGGACTGTTTTGCCGCAAGTGGAAGCCGGGGCAGACCCTGATGGGGGTAGCGACGGCGGAGCATCACTCCTATGTGAACCCCGACACATACGATGAGACGGTGGACGACACATACGGCGCGGCGGCCATCGCGCAGATCGCCAGACGCATGCCGCCGATGCGAGACGCACGCTATCTTACCGGCTGGGCGGGCCTCTATGATATGTCACCGGACACCCATCCGATCCTTGACCGCGCGCCGGATGTGGCGGGATTGTTCATGATGGTCGGCTTCAGTGGCGCGGGCTTCAAGAAAGCCCCGGCGATTGGCGAGTGCATGGCGCAGTTCATCACCGGCGAGCAACCCGCCGTGGACCTTACGCCCTTCCGCCTCTCCCGATTCGACGACGATTCCTGGCGGCAGCCGTGGAGCGAGAATGAATACGTCTTCACCACCGACTTCGGCCACATCTTTTGAGGAAACCGGGGAGGGGTCGAAACCGATTGAACCGCAGAGACGCAGAGAGAAGAGAGAAGGATTATGTAGATGTTCAGTCTCACTCCTGATCTTTAGTTTCCCTCTGTGCTCTCCGCGTTCTCTGCGTCTCTGCGGTTCGTCCCCGGTTTCAGGAGTTTAGCGTGCAGTATCAGCGGGTTGTGCTGGTTGGGCTGAGTGGGAGCGGGAAGAGCACCGTCGCGCGGCAACTGGCGGAGCGGCTTGGCTGGCGGGCGGTGGATTCGGACGCGATTTTAGCGCAGCGGGCTGGGAAGCCGATCCCGCGCATCTTCGCGGAGGACGGCGAAGCAATCTTCCGCGCGCTCGAATCCGCTGCGCTAGCCGATGCCTGCCGGGAGCCGCGAACGGTCGTCGCGACCGGCGGCGGCGTCGTGACTGTGGAGGCGAACTGGCCGGTGATGCGGCGGGACGCGCTCGTTGTTCATCTCGCCGCATCGCCGGAGACGCTGCTCCGCCGTTTGGAGGAGCACGCACGGCGCGATGGGCAGGATGTCGCGGCGCGCCCCCTGCTCGTCGGGGCCGAGCCATTGGCTGCCCTCCAGGCAATGACCGTGCGGCGTGCCGCCGACTATGCGCGGGCGGATGTCGCGCTCGATACCGAGGGGCGCGCGCCGGACGCGGTCGCCGGTCTGCTCGCCGCCTTCGTGCGC
>JAICJW010000119.1 GCA_025928215.1 Chloroflexia bacterium
CGCGCACGTGGGCGGGGGCTCTTACCGCGGTTATCGGCGGGGGGGCGCGCGGGGCCGCTCCGGCGCGGCAATTGTGCCGGTTCTGCACTCCCCCGGCGGGTACGCGCCGCTCGCTCTTTGGCTGCTGTCGCTCGCTCGCCATCGCTTATGCCACTCCCTTGAAGACGCGCGTCTCGATCACCGCCGCCGCCAGTTCCGCATTCACGGTCGGGTGGCCGAGGAAGACCGCCTCGACGAGGCAGTCGGCACAGAAGTTCGTGATCGCGCGCGGGATGCCGCGCGATGCCTCGTGGATGACATCCACCGCTTCCTCATCGAAGATCCGGTGCCCATGCGGCAGCCCGGCGACCGTCAGGCGGTGCGCGATCAGCCCGGCTGTGTCGCGCCGATTGAGCGGATTGAGTTTGTGATCCATGCCGACCCGCTGGGCAAGGTTCCGTTTGCGAACGATTTTGTCCTCCAATTCGTTCTGGGCGAAGATGACGACGTTGATCAGCTTGGCCGTCGGCGTCTCAAACGAGAGGAACGTGCGCAAGATCTCCAACTGCGCACCGGAGAGATTCTGCCCCTCATCAATGACGAGCAGCACGCGCCGCCCCTGGACATGCATCGTTTCGAGGAACTGAAGGAACTGATTCGTGTATTCGAGGCCGCTGCGGCCGTCCGGCCGGAGGCCGAACTGCGTCAGCACGCCGCGTAGGAACTGCACGTCCGTCCGGCAGTCCCGCGGGTTGTTGATGATGGCGATCTCGAAGGCGGAGTCGCGCTGCAACTCGGTGAGGAGGGCGACCTTGATCGTTGTCTTGCCGTAGCCAATATCGCCGAGGATGATCGCCAGGCCGCGCTGCAACTGGATCGCCAGTTTCAGCCGCTCGTAGCAGTCCTCGTGGCCGAGCGTCTTGTAGAACATCTGCGGGTCCGGCGTCGTGCCGAATGGCTCGCGCTCCAGCCCAAAGAACTTGTAATACGTCACGCCATTAACCCTCCCCTCCCCGGTTCAACCGCGCCTTGATCGCCTTGAGGCCAATCCCGCGCGCGCGCCACTCGATCACCTGCCGGAGTAGCGCGAGTTCGCTGTCATCGAAGAGCAGATAGCCGCTCTCCGTGCGCGCCGTCGGCTGGATGACGCCCGCGCGCAGGTAGAAATCCATCGCGGTGCGCGGCACGCCGGTCGCGGCACGGAGATCGGCGGTCATGTAGAAACGGCGGAGGGGCACAGGTGGCGGGGGAACAGGCAGTGGCGTCGGCTCGCCGAAAAGCGCGCGCTGTCGTGGCTCAATCCGGACCAGATTGCCCCCATCTTCGATGTGCCGCTCCCGCTCGACCATCTCGCCATCCTTCCGTGAAACACTTTGCCGCGACCCACCCGCACGACACTCTCTTGTGTCAACCCGTCACACTTCGGCTGATACAATCCGGGCGGGATTGGTATGCAGACGCAGAGTACACGTACACTCAGTGTAGCGTCCGTTGCGCGGCTTGACAACTCTCGTATCCTGATGCGCTAATCACGACGATCTCTGTACTATCCGTACGGCGCTTTTGCCGCATTGGGACGCTCTGCAACGGCGTTCCGTCCGGCCTCGACGACCGTGGAGCGCCCACGCCTTATTGCACGGTAGGCACAGAACGTACACCTAATGAATGAGTATCACTCATATTTGTGTGCCTGTTGGGAAGCATTATGTCATGTTGGTCGGGCGTGCTACGCCGCACGGATAGAGGGTGGGTATGGTTGACCGAGCGGGTAGTGCTGGTGGCGGGCGAAGGACCGGCCGCGCGGGATCATTGGCTAGGGATACGGGTACGAGTCAACCAGGATACCGGAGGCATCGCGCAATGTCAGGGTTTCCGGGCCGGTGTTGTCGAGGACGCCCGTAGATTGGCCCCAGTACCTTGCGGTCGCGCTATCCGTCCCCTTCCCCGTGAAGAGCGTCACCTGCCCATCTACGGGCAGGCTGAACGCGCCGAAGGTATAGACATGTCCGCGCGTGTCGCGCAGCGTCCAGCCCGTCATATCGAGGGTGGCGGACGACCCATTGAGGATGACCACGGTCTCATCATTCGGATTGTTGCTCGTCGCGTCGCCATCGTACGTGACATCCACGATCAGGGCGGCGAGCGTCGTCGCCTCAGCCGGTGGCGTCGGTGTCTCGGTTGATACTGTGGCAGTCGGCGGAAGGGTGGGCGAAGGTGTCGGGGTCGGGGGAATGGCGAGAAAGGCGCGCCAGGCGCGGTACTGGAGGCCGACATTGCCCGCCTCAACCGTGAAGCCGGGCGGGTTACCGGGGGTATACGTCAAGGCCCGCCGCTCGAAGATTTGGATCAGGACGGCACGCTCCTGCCCCGCGACGCGCACCGTGCTCCAATATGCTTCCGTGACCGGGAAACCAGTAGCGTAGAAGGGCGAGCGGAAGAGCGGTTCCGTCGCGCCGCCATCCACAACGCCACTGCTCGTCATGAAGGACCAGAAGACATCGGCGACGGTGTGCTTCGTCTCGGGTACATAGTGTTGCGCGGTCGCCTTCCCTGCCCGCGTGGGGTCATCGGTGACCCGTCCGTCCCGCGCGATGGTCGCGGTGATCGGTGCCCCGCCGGTGAGGGCGGGAGCGCTGCGGAGGGGGGTGAAACTGGCGTAGGTTGGGCCGGTCGGGTCGTCGAGATCCCCCGCGACATTGACCGCCGCCGGGGCATGCGTTTCGAAGAAGGCATCGCCGAGTTGGACATTGCCGGTCAGCATCTCCGTCGCCAGCAGGCCGTTCGTGACATAAAACGGGTTTGTGGGATCGGCTTGCGGATTGGTCAGTTCCATCCGGCTCTTGTCGAAATACTGGACGAGGCGCATGCCGCCGGGAGCATCACGATACGGCTCGATGAGCGCGCCGGTACGCGGCTCCGGTCCCCAGATCCACGTCCGGGTCACGGCCCCGCTGCTCACCGGCCCATCCGTTCGTGCCCACGTCCGCGCGAACGCGGGGTCAGCAAAGGTCGCCGCAGAGGTGCGATATGTCGCATCGAGCGCGCCGATCCCGCCTGCCAGCAGCACGAATCCAACGATCACCCAGCACAAGACTCGCTGTCGCATCATCACTCCCGGAATCATTCCAAGCCTTCTGTACGGACACTTTCCTTCCCTATCGTACCCGATCGTGGGCCTGCCGTGAACGGCGGCGGTGCGGTATGCTGCGGGAATGGAAGAATTGCCGTCCGCGCCGATCGTGCGCCGCCTCCCCCTCGCGGTCTCAATAGGCAACCGGCTCATCTCCCCGGATCTGATTGACCACGCGTTCCAGTGGCGGGGGGCGACGTGGCTGGCGAACGGCGTCCTCGACCGGCTCGTGCCCGTGGGATTGCCGCGCGCGGAGGGCGGGGCGACGCTCGCGCGAATCCGCTCATGGGCCGCTTGGCCCGAAGGATGGTCCGACCTCGCCGATGCATACCTGCACGCGGCGGACGGCGCGCGCGATCCCATCGCGCGGCGCGATGCCCTGCGTGCCGCCGCGCTCGCCGTCCATGCCGCGCAGTTGCTCGTCTACGAACCAATGGAGCGGAAACGCGCCCTCGCGCATCGTGCCGCCATGCTCTATCGCCTCGTCGCGCCGCTCCGCGATCCGCCGAGTGAGCGCGTGGAGTTGACGTTCCGGGGGGCGAGCATACCCGGCTATCTCTCACTGCCATATGATGCCTCGCCATCTCAACCCGTACCACTCGTGCTCTTTTTCAATGGCGGCAGCACGGTCAAGGAGGAGTTGGACGGCTGGCGAGAGCCGTTCCTCGCGGCGGGCCTGGCGACGCTCGCGCTCGATAATCCCGGTACTGGCGAGACGTGGGATGCGGTGCGCTACACGCCGAATCAGGGCGCGCTACTAGCCGATGTCCAGCGTCTTGTCGCCGGACGACCGGCGCTCGATGGGCGGATCGCGCTGGTTGGCGTGAGCCTCGGTGGAATGCTCGCGGTTCATCTTGGGGCGGAGTTCCCGGGTCTCGCCGCTGTCGTGACGATCACGACCCCCTTCGAGCCGGCCGCGTACATCACGCGGATGCCGCCGCTGACCCAGTGGGAGGTCGTCCATGTGACGGGCTTTCCGATGGATTGCCAGCCCTACCTCTGCGCGGCGATGGGTCTCGCGCGTGTCGTGCCCCACCTCCGTATGCCGCTTCTGGTCGTTGGGGCGGGCAAGGATCGCGTCGTGCCGCCCGATGAATCGCGCCGCCTCTACGACGCTGCCACTCCGTCTCGCACCCTCCACTGGTACCCGCGCGCCAGCCATTGCTGCTTTTCACACCTCGAAACAATGCTCGCGAACACCGCCCACTGGCTCCAACGAGTGCTAAGGACGAAGGACTAAGAAGGGCCGAACCCATTTAGTCCTCAGTCCTTCGTCCTTCGCCCTATCCCCGCGCGCTGGCAATCGCGGCGGCGACCTGATCGAGGTGCGTGCGGTCGTGGTTACGCATGTCGGCCATCCGCTGGAGGGTACGCTCGCCGTAGGTCGGATGGACGCCGGTGCGGGCGAGTTCGTGCGGCCGGAGGCCCTCCAGCAGCGAGGTAATGAGATCCCGTTCCCGCTTCATGAACTCGAGGGCGTCGGTGCTGGTGAGCGCTTGATAATTCGCTTCACGGACGCGTGCATCCGGCTCATAGGCGGGCAATTGGGGGTTCTCCTCCATCAAGATCGCGTTGAACCGCTCGGTCCGGTTGAAGGCGTCAAGGTCGCCGAGATGGCAGACGATCTCCACGGCGGACCACTCCCCCGCCGCTGGGCGATGATGGAGGGTCTCCTCATTCTCCGGTGCGAAGAGCATCGCGAAGGCATCCGGCGCGTCGTGCAACTCCGTGATGATCGTCTCGATCTCGTTTTCGTTTCCGGTTGCTCCCGGTGCGTTGGGCGACATCTCCTGCATCTGGCGACTCCTTTTCGTCAAGATTCCGGCGTTTCGTGTGGCGTATCGTACCGGATTGCGCGTCCGAGAGAAAGCCGTTCATCAGCGCGGACGGTCGGGGTCAGGATCGGTTTCATCGGCATGGGCCGCCCGCCGGACGCGCGAAACCGCACGCACGATTGACGCCACGGCGGCATAGCCGATCAACGCGACGCAGAGCAGGCCGAGAAAGACCAGTAAGAACCGGCTCAGGAAGGTGTCGAAAACGGCGGCGAAGATCAGCAGCCCGAAGAAGAAGACGAGCATCGTGACGAGCGCGAAACCGCGCCAGCCCCGCTCGTCGTTCACAGCGGGAGGACTGCCGCGAGCAGGGCGACGAGCGCCCAGAGGAGCACGATAACGCTCGCGAGGACGAGCCAGATAAGCAAACACCCGAGCGCGCACGCTCCGGCGATCTCGCCCGCGCCGAACAGCCCCGTGCCGATCAGCGCATCCTTCGCCGCCTTGCTGGTCACCGCACCCTTGATCGAACGCATTCCACTCTTCATGCCGGAAGGATACCACGAAGTTTGACGCGCGGTAGGGTGGCGCGTACACTGTCCTTGTCCGTACTCTCGTTGTGCATGATTGGGCGCGTTTTCCTTTGTCGCGGTGGGATGGCAATGTGCACCACTGGTGAGGAGCGAAACGCCCGGATAGTCGCAGCGAGTAGCATGCGGTGTGGAGGGGCAGCGCGACCGCGCGCATAGAGGGAGGCACCGACAATGAGCGATGACGAGCGAACCCGGCTCGGAGGACCGCCCGGCGGACCACCCGGAGGGCAACCCGGCGGCTATGGTGCGCCGCCCGGTGGTCAGGGTGGGTATGGCGCTCCGCCGCCCCCGGCACAACCCGGCTACGGGGCACCTCCTCCGCAGCGCCCGGGTGGCTATAGCCCGCCCCCACCCGCGCAAGGCGGCTATGGCGCGCCGCCGTCGCAACCCGGCTACGGTCAGCC
This sequence comes from Chloroflexia bacterium, assembly GCA_025928215.1. Lineage (GTDB taxonomy): Bacteria > Chloroflexota > Chloroflexia > Thermomicrobiales > JALYUS01 > JALYUS01. The sequence continues at coordinate 5,882 of JAICJW010000119.1, forward strand.
CCCACCGCAGCAAGGCGGCTACGGCCAACCGCCGCCGCCGCAGCAGGGCGGCTACGGTGCGCCGCCCCCACCGGCCGGCTCCGGGCCTGGCTATGGCCCGCCGCCGCAACGACCGGGTGGCTATGGCACGCCGCCGCCCCCCGCGCAATCCGGTTACGGTCAGCCGCCGGGCGGCTACGGCGCCCCGCCACCGCAACCGGGTGGCTATGGCGCGCCTCCGCCCGCATATCCCGGCGCACCGGGCGCCCGACCTGCTTCTTCCTTCGATGTCAACAACCTGATCGCCAGCCTGCGGCTCGGCGATCTGATCGCCCTCGGTGGGGCGGTGCTCTTTTTCTTCGCCAAGTTCTTGCCGAATGCCCGGTTCTCGGCGAATAGCGGCGTTACCGGCGCGTTCCGTTTCTCGGTGACGGGCAACGGCTGGGAAGCGTCCCGGAACATCTGGGACTTCCTGGAGATTGTCCTCATCCTCGCCGCGATCGCGACGCCGATCATCATCGGCATGAATCTGCTGCCGCAATTCAAGGTGTTAAAGGGCTGGATCTATACCGTGATCGGCGGGGCGCTCGTCATCCTGACCATTATCGCCTTCATTGATGCGAAGAGCCAGGTGAACGGCGGTGTGGGTCTCTCCGTCGGCCCGTCTATCGGGTTCTTCCTCCTGATCATTTTCGGGCTGGCGGTCGTCGCGGGCGGCTTGATGAAGCAGGCGATCATCCCTGGCGACGACGCGGTCTCATTCGGTGGCGGCAGTGGTGCCCTCGCGGCGAATCGCGGTCCGCAGCCCTTCTCCAGCACGTATTACAGCGGCCAGCAGCCCCCGCAGGGCGGGTACGCGCAGCCCCCGCCGCCCCCCGGCGGCTACAGTCAGCCTCCGCCTGGTGGCTACGGTGCCCCGCCGCCCCCGGCCGGCTATGGCGCTCCGCCGCCACCCCAACACGGTGGCTACGGTCAACCGCCGCAGCAAGGTGGGTATGGCGGTCCCCCGCCGCCCCCGCCTCCTGGTGGCTATCGCCCACCGCCCGGCGGCCCGGGTGGGTATGGCGGTCCCCCGCCGCCGCCGCAGCGGTAACGCGGCGGGCATGCGCGCGGTGATGACGCGGCACCGACGACGAACGGCAGGGCGTGATGCCCTGCCGTTTTCCACGCATGGCGGGCGGGCGATGGCCGCGCGCGGGGTTTTCGTCGTATGCGCCATCTCACTCATCGTCTCGGGATGCGGGGCGAAACCCACACCGCCCACCGCGCCGATCCGCACGCATCTGGAGGATGCCGCCGCGTTCCTCCCCCAGATACCGGATGCGACACCGTGGCAGCGGTTCACCTTCAACGACTGGGAGCGGCTGCGGGCGCGCGCGGGGCTTGGCGATACGCCGGTCACCGACTGGGGAACGGGCACGCACAGCAAGGATGTGGATGCCCTGCAAGGGTGGCTCCTCCCGCCCGGTTCGGTCGCCGCCGCTGGCGCGCTCGGGCCTCTTGGCATGGACGCGGCGACGATCCGGTGGCAGGCGGCGCTCGACGGTGCTGACGGTCGCCCCGTTACGCGCCTTGTCACCGCCGCCCCGCGCGATGCACGCCCGAAAGAGGTCGGTGCGATCCTCGCTCCGCTCGGTTATGTCCCGGCAGCGGCAACGCCTTTCACGCAAGCCAATGGACCGCTGGCCACCGTGCGTGCCTCCGGCGCCGCGCCGTTGCCCGTGCTGCTCGATAGCGACGCGGCGGCACTCGTCGCCTCACCGAGTGCGCTCGTCACCGTCCATGACGCGGCGCTTCTCCCGGACGCCGTCGCGGCAGCGGCGCCCGATGGCGCGAACCTCGAGGACATCCCCTTCTTCCATGGATTGATCGCGGGGATCAGCGATGTTGAGGCGATGGTCATGTTCCGGATCGGCGCGGATGGTTATCGCGATGCGACCGCGCCCACGCTCGATGCGCCATATCTCCCTTTCGACGCGCTCGGCGCCGCGCTCCACATCACGGATGCGGGCGCGCAGTACGTCACGCTCGCGTTTCATGTCCGGGCGCTCCCCGGCGGACGGCTGCCGGAAGGGATGGCGGAGTGGTGGGCAACGCGCTTCGGCCTCGATCAACCCGATCCCCGTGTCGAATATCTCGAGGCATTCGGCAATGATGGCTGGCTCTTCGCTCGCTACCGTATCCGCTCCCCGGATGAACGGCTCGGCGGCGTGCCGCGCGGCGAAATCCCCTTCTGGCAGCATGTCACAACGTGGCAGGCTGTCCATCAGCGGTGGGCGAACTTCGCACCGCGCACAGCGGATCCCATTCCCCGCATCGGTATGTGAGAGACCGTAGACCGTGGGCAGTGAGCAGTGAGCAGTGGGCAGCAAACCATCCGCTTCGTCGGTGGTTCGTTGCCCACTCCGAGTGTACGTTCTTCACACAGAGAGGGTGTGGTAGACTCATGCATCATTATGCATGGGATACGGGGCAACGGGCGGGGCGCGCGGCGCGGACGAGCATCAGGGCGGTGGAGACCGCGAGGTAGGAGGCATCCGGTGGAGGAAATGACACGGACTGAGCGGGTACGCGCCGCAATGAGCGGTCGGTCAGTGGATCGGCTTCCCCTCTGTTTCTGGCATCACTTCCGTCCCGGCGGTTCCGGCGCGCGTAGGGCCGAGGCGACCCTCCGCTTCTTCGACCAGGAGTTTGACCTCGACATTGTCAAGGTCATGCCGGATCTCCCCTACCCCTTCCCGCGCCACGCGGTGCGCGCGCCGGAGGATTGGGCGCTGATCGAGCCGGTCGCTCCCGATCAAGGGATGTTCGGCCAGCGGCTCGTCGCCACTCGGATGCTGCGCGAGGCGCTCGGGCCGGAGACGCCCATTATCCTGACGATCTACAACCCCGTGGCTGAAGTTCGCCACTTCGCCGCCGACGCCGAGACCTTCCATCGCCACCTGCGCGAGCATCCCGCCGCCATTCATCACGCGCTCGGGATCATCGCGGAGAATCTGCAACGGAACATCGCCGCCGCGATCGCCGCCGGCGCGGACGGCGTCTACTACGCGCTGCAGGGCATCACGAGCGACGATCTGGGCGAAATGGGCTACCGGGAGTTCGGCCGCCCGTATGATTTCATCGCCCTGCGTGGCGCGGAGAGTGGCTGGCTCAATGTCTGCCATGTCCATGGCGATCACGATTTGCTGATGGACCTCGCGATTGATTATCCCGTCCCGGTGCTCAGTTGGAGCGATCGCCTGACGGGGCTGTCGCTGCGCGAGGTGCGCCTGAAGAGCGACAAATGCTTCATGGGTGGGTTGCATGAGTTCGGGGCGCTCGCCGCGGGAGACGAGCGCGCGTTGATTGCCGAAGCGCAAGACGCAGTGGAGCAAACGGGTGGGCGGAAACTGATCCTCGCGAATGGCTGCTCGGTGCCGGATGAGACACCGCACGCACACCTTCAGCGGGCACGCGCAGCGCTCGCGAACATCCAGCCGACGTAAACGTGCGATATGTACGCGTTCGTACAACGTGAAAGTCCACCCGGGTGGACGGAGGTGCCGCAGTGCAATGGGGGCCGTAATAGCGGTGGCTGAGTCCGCTCCGATCACGACGCCGAGCCGGGCAATGCTGCTGCGTGCGATCGCCGCGCGCCGCGTCGCCCGCGATCCGTCGTCATCTTCTCCCCCGCTCGCCGAAGTGGATGAAGCGACGCTCATTCATCAGGCGCGGGAAGGGAGTCGCGAAGCCTTCGGCCTGCTCTACGAGCGGCACCGCGCAACGATTGCGCGTTATGTCGCCGCTCGCATCCGCGACGCGTCGGATTCCGAGGACCTCACCGAAGCGATCTTCGAGAGTGCGTGGCGGGCGATGGGCCGCTACCGCGAGCAAGGCGTCCCGTTCCTCGCGTGGCTCTATCGCCTCGCGCACAACCGCGTCGTGGATCACTACCGCGCCCTCCGGCCAACCGTCACACTGATTCCCGAAGTTCACGAGAGCATCGAAGATACCAGTGCGCCGCTCGATCTCAACATTGATTCGGCGGATCTCCTCAAGGCCCTCCACGCGCTCACCGATGATCAGCGGGATGTGATCGTTCTGCGCTTCGTCCAGGGGATGAGCGGGCGGGAGGTTGCTCAGGCGATGGACAAGCGAGAGGACGCGATCCGCGCGTTGCAGTTCCGCGCGCTGGCGACGTTGCGGCGCATCCTCGCCGGTGAAGAGATTCAGACCTGACGCGTGCCCTTAGAGCGCTGGCGGTAGGCCGAATGCCGGGAACTGCCCGGCGCCAAACGTTGTGATCGCCCCGATGGCGCCGTCCTCGATGCGTAGCACATCAAGTTTGAACGCCCGGAACATGGTTTCGCCCGGCCGACGGAGGTAGCTTGCGGCAGCGGGCATTCGGTTGGCCTGCGTCGGCATCAGTCGCCAATCGCCGTCCCGCTTCTCTCCAAACGCGCGCTCAAGGAGGGGCGCGATCGCCGCGAGACCTTCGAAGCGGTATGGATACGGCGGCATCGTGATCCGAATGTCTCGCGCTGCGATTGCCACGACCGCCGCTGCGTCGCAGCGTTCGTGGGCGTCAATGAACCGCGTGAGCAGCGCCCGCTCCCCTTCGCTCGGCTCCCGTGCGGACCAATCCGCGCGTCGCGCCGGTAGATGCGCCTGCATCGTCGCGCGTGCTCGCTGGAGCGCGCTGTTCGCCGCAGCGATGGTTGTCTCGAGGAGGGATGCCGCCTCGCTGGCCGGCCAGCCGAGCACGTCGCGCACGATCAACGCCGCGCGCTGTCTCGGTGGCAGGACCTGCAACGTGGCGAGGAAGGCGAGCGCGATCGTCTCCCGTTCGACGGCGATCGCGTCCGGCTGTCCGTCGCTCGGCGCAACCTCGTCCAGCAATCGGTCCGGGTATGGCTGGAGCCACGGCACCTCCGCGACGGAGTGCACCATCGTGAGACGACGGGAGTTCCGCCGGAGCAGGTCGAGGCATATGTTCGTTGCGATGCGGTAGAGCCACGCCCGGAACAATGCGTCGCCTTCGAAGCGGTCGCGGTTGCGCCACGCGCGCAGGAATGTCTCCTGCACGGCGTCTTCCGCGTCGTCGAACGAGGCGAGCATCCGGTAGCAGTGGATGTGCAGTTCGCGCCGATAGCGCTCGGTGAGGGCCGCGGAAGCCCCGTGGTAACCCGCCCAGGCGGGGACCAAGTACCGGGGGTTAAATAAAAAAGCTCCCCATAGCCCCACACCATCGCCCGCAACTAGGGGATAAA
>JAICJW010000111.1 GCA_025928215.1 Chloroflexia bacterium
GCGCGTTCTCCGAGCCGCCGCTGATCGTGCAGGGCGCGGTGATGGGCGTCGTGGTCGCGCTGATTTTCGCGCTCGGTCCGAAGGGTGTTGCTCCCTTCATTTACTATCAGTTCTGATAAAATCACGGCGGATGGCGATGACCGTGAGGTGCGCTCTATGGCCCGTATAACACGAATCGAACCGATCACCGATTCTCGCCCGTCGGGGGAGGATCAGCGTGCTCACGACGATGCCGACACCACCGTCTTCGCGGGTGATCGCGCCGTCCAGCAGGACGATACGGCGCGCATGCGCGTGGTCGCGCGTCGCCGCACGGTCGTCGGCGTCGGGGTAGGGGAGGCGTGGGGGATCTTCGGAGCGGTAATCATCTGCTTCGCCATCACCCTGCTCCTCAATACCAAATCGTTCGTCAGGATCGCCAATGAGCAACCGGATGGGTGGACGCGACCCGTGCTACTCGCGAGCGCACATGGTCTCGATGCCGTCGCCAGTACGCTCCGGCTGGATCGCATGAACGCGTGGATAGATGGTGCCCTCAACCGTCAGGACGACGCGCCCACCTTCACCGCGATCGCCGTGAATGCCCCCCCGGTGACCGCCACCCCCGCCGTGACCGCCACCGTCGCCGCACCGGCAGGCGACGCGGGCACCGTGGTGCCACAACTGGCAGGGGCGCCAGCGGCGACGCCCGGCCCCCCGGCGCCATCGGCTCCCGCGCTCCGGACTGTGACGACCGCGAACCCGCTGCGGGTGTACGTCGCGGGGGATTCATTCGCCACATGGATGGGTTATGACTTCGCCGACTACGCGAAGCGCGATGGCCTGATTGCCTCCCTGCTCGACTTCAAAATCTCCTCCGGTCTGGCGCGGCCCGACTATTTCGATTGGCCCGCCCGGCTCACGCAGGCGATGGCGGGCAACCCACCCCCGGAGGCAGTCGTCTGGTTCTCGGGCGCGAACGATTACGTTGATATGCGCACCGCCTCCGGCTCGCTGACGCGGGACACGCCCGACTGGCTGACGGAGTACCGCAAGCGCGCCGGGGAGATAATGGATATCGTTGGGCGCAGCGGCGGGCAGATGTACTGGGTCGGCCAGCCAATCATGCGAGATTCCGGGCGCGCGAAGGCTGCGGCGGACATCAACACCGTCGTGCAGGCTGAGGCGGAATCGCGCCCGTGGGTTCATTACCTCGATATCTGGTCGATGTTTACGGACGCGAACGGCGGCTACGCGACCTTCCTGCCTGATGCGAGCGGCGAACTCGTGCGCGTGCGGCAGGATGAAGGCATCCACCTGACGCGTACCGCGACGACGTCGGTTTCCGACCGCGTATACGCGGCAATCCGGCACGACTTCCATTTTCCCCAGTAGCCAGTAGTCAGAAAGGCTGATTCCCATTTCTGACTACTGGCTACTGGCTACTGGCTACCGACTACTCCCCGTTTTTTCATTCAGCGAAAAGTTTGCAGAATCCGCATCCTGCCCGTCACAAATCCGCACGGCCCGCGTTTAGAATCGTGAATGGTCTGGGGAAAACAAAAAAGCCATTCACCGGCCTGGGGAGGTTTGGGGAAGGACCGGCGGCGAGACCGCCGGACACATGACAACCGGGGCCCCTTGCGGGACCCCGGCTGCCGGTGTATGGGGAGGTATGGGGAAGGAATGTACGATTGAGAGGAGCGGCCCCATCCCTTTGCCGTTCCTGTCTGTTCTCTCTGCAAGAGACATGCCACAACAGTCGCGCGTATGCGTGTATCCGTTCATCAAGCATTCATCTCCATCGGCTACACTGTCCGCGCAATGATCGAGCGACTGTCCGGCGATTATGAAGTATCATGGTGGACAACACCGCGCTGATATTGGAGAAACAGATACGAGCAGGGCGGAGCATTGAGGGTATCGGAAACGGGGAAATCGAGCATGCGTCGTCGAATTCTTCTTATTCTCGCGGTCGTCGGCGGTATCACCGGGATGCTGGTCGCCTCCGGTGTCTCGATTGGCCCCTTCAATGCGCGTGCATATCTCACCCACGTTCCCCGCGTTCCGCTTGCCATCTGTGCCGGGCTTCTTTTCTGCAATGAAGTGGTGAAGGGCGCCCGCTGGGGCACCTTCCTGCGGGCGTCGGGCGTCCGCATTCGCATCACCGACGCGATCAGCAGCAGCATGGCAAGCCAAACTCTCGCCGTCTTGCCGGGGCATGATTTCCTCGCCGCGCGGCTCGTGGAGGAACATCGCCAGGGGCGGTATCAGCCCAAGATGCGCCAGGCCACGCCCGCGCTCGTCGCACGCTGGATCGCGGACGCCATCGCGCTCTCAATCGTCGTGACCGTCGGCGTGACGTATTACCAATCCTTCAAGCTGTACACGCTCATTCCGATCCCGATCGGGATTGGCATCGCGCTGCTGCTTCGCTCGAAGACGCCCGCGAAGTGGATCGCCCGGCGACTCTCCCGCTGGCCCCGCACGCGGAAACTGGTTCGTTCCGAGGCCGACTTCCATCGCGCCGCCCGCCGCGTGATGCGTTTCCGCCCGCTCGCGGCGGGGGTCTGCTACAGCACCGTCTGCACCTTCATCTCCGCGATGACCCTTTACACGCTCACGCGCGGCTTCGGCAGCACCGCCCTCTCGTTCCCCGCGGCGCTCGTCACGCATGCCCTCAGCACGCTCACCGCGATGATCAGTTTTGTCCCCTGTGGCTTCGGCATCGCGGATGGCAGCACCGCCGCCTGGATGCACTTCTTTGGCGTCGGCACGGGGCATATCGTCCTCGTCGCGCTGACGATGCGCCTCATTAATATCGTCGTGCGCACCGCGATCGGCGTCGCGACGCTGCTCACGCGCTATCAGGGCATGTGGCAGGGCAGCCCGCGTCAGGTGATTGCCCGCATCGTCAGCGGCCGCCCCGCGTTTGTCCCGGTGGCATCAGCCGTCGCCGCACTTCCCGTCCGGGTCGAGTCCGCCGAAGTCGCCTGATTCCGCACCGCGTCTTCCTGTCCGTTGTCTCTTTATCGAACGGAGGTTCCCCGTGGCCGCGAAATTGCTCGTGCTGTACAACCACCCCACTGATCCGGCAGCATTTGACCGGCATTACGCCGAGACGCATACCCCAATTGCGAAGACGATCCCCCACATGCGCTCCTTCGCGATCAGCACCGGTCCGATCGTTGCGCCGGACGGCTCACGGTCGCCCTATCATCAGATCGCGGAACTGACCTTCGACTCAATGGAGGATTTGCAGGCCGCGATGTCGTCGCCCGCGGGGCGCACAACCGCCGGTGATTTGCGTAACTTCGCCGGTGCGGGCGTGGCGCTCCTCGTTTACGAGACGCACGAGGCATAAGTCGGTTTCAGAACCTCACCCCCTGCCAGGGGAACCAGCACGTTCTGAAACAGACTCTCCAGCCTGCCCCACCATGCTTCCTGCTTGCTGAACCGGGTTCTGTCCAGATATCAAATACATTCGATTGCATGGAGTAGCTTTCATCAGTATACTACCCCTATCTTCCACGGCGTGTCAGAGGAGCAGGTTGTACCGAGGGTTGTCTTGGCGCTATCACGGTGATACGCGCTATAGAGTCCCACAGGAGGTCGACATGAGGCGAATGCTTGCCATCACGGGCACACTCGTATGCTTGCTGTTGCTCGCCCCGTCTCCGGGCATTTTCGCCGCATCGTCGTTCGCGTCGCCGTCCTTCCGGGTGGTATGGCAACGCGGCGAGGACGCTTTCCCGAACTTCTGGGGTCCGCTATCACTCGCAAAGGACGGGATGCCGGAGTCGTACAAAGAGGCTCCCGGCGGCCAGCGCCTGGTCCAATATTTCGACAAGGCGCGGATGGAACTGACGAACCCTGCCATGCCGACGGTTGTAACGAACGGCCTGCTCACGGTGGAACTCAAGACGGGGAAGGTCCAACTCGGTGACAATACCTTCGAGCAGCGCTCCCCCGCACGGATCAATATTGCGGGCGATCCTGGCTCGGACAGCCTCACGTACGCCGATCTCGCACAACTGCCCGAGCGGGATGTCGAGCGCTCCCTCCCGGACCTTCAGCCGCCGCGCGCATTCATCAATGGCCAGATTATGGCCACCCCGGAACTCCTTATTCCCGGCCTTCCATCCGGACCGGGTCTCTTGTATGGGCCATATGTGCAGGATCCAGGAAAGCGTTACGGGCAGTATGTGTTCAAACCGTTCTATGATTTCATCAATCTCATCCCGCAGGGACAAGCAGCGATTGGCTACCCGATCGCGCCGGCGATTGTGGCGTCCGTGAAAGTCAACGGGGTGCCGACCTACGTGCTCGTGCAGGCGTTCGAGCGGCGGGTGCTCACATTCAACATCCTGAACCCTCCGAATACGCGGCTCGAATTCGGCAATATCGGCCAGCACTACAATCGGTGGCGATATCCATAGCGAGGTGCGCGCTCTGACCGCGATCGTGCAACCATAGCAAGGCCGCATCCGATGGAATGTCCCCGCGGTCCATTCGATTGATGGCGATGCATTCATTGACCAGGTGCAGCAGCAAAACGGCTGCGTGTCCTTCGGAGGATCGGAGCATCAGATCGTGGACCGGGAGTACGATGCACTAATCGTTGGCGCGCGGGTGGCGGGCGCGACGCTCGCGATCCTCCTCGGCGACGCCGGATACCGTGTCCTGCTCGTTGACCGTGCCGCCTTTCCCAGCCCGACGCTCTCCACGCACTATTTCCGTGGCGGGCGTGGGGTGACGGTCCTCAAGCGCGTCGGTGTCCTCGATGCCGTACTCGCGCGCGGCTGTCCACCCCTCACATGCCAGTACAATTATCGCGATGGCGAGGCCGAGCCGGTCGTCAATCCGGCACAATCGCCGGGGGAGATTGATTACTGCCTCTCCGTCCGCCGCGAAACGCTCGATTACCTCCTCGTCCAGCGCGCCCGCCGCTGCCCCTCCATTACCCTGCTGGAGAATACGCGTGTGACGGCGGTAATGCAAGAACAGGGGCGCGTCGTTGGTGCGCGGTTGATGATGCCGGAGGGGGAGCGGGCCGTCTGGGCGGGTATTACTGTCGGTGCGGACGGTCGGCGTTCCTTTATTGCTCACGCCGTCGGCGCGCCCGACGAGGAATCCGACGATGCGTACCGGGCGGTCTATTACTGCTACCTGCGCGACTTCCCCGGCCCCGGTGGGAAAGCCCCCGATGGCCCGGAATTCTCACGGATCGAGGATGAGATTGCATATGTCTTTCCGAGCGATGATGGAGTCGCCTGTGTCGCGCTCTCGGTAAATCTGCCGACGTTCCGGTGGCTGCGCCAGCGTCCGCGTGAACGGTTCGGCGAGCGGATCGTCGCACATCGCGGATTGGCGGGTCGGTTTGCTGCCGCAACATGCGAAGGGCGATTATTGGGCTGTGGCCCCGAACGCAACTATGTCCGTGTGCCTATCGGACCGGGATGGGCGCTGGTCGGGGACGCGGGGATGCATCAGGACCCGTGGAGTGGCCACGGCATTGATAAGGCAACGGTGCATGCCACACTCCTCGCCGATGCGCTCGCGCAGTGGTTTTCGGGGCGCGTGTCTGAGCAGGAAGCACTCGCCTCGTACCACGCGCAACGCAATGAGGATGGATTGGCGAGTTATCGCCAGACGGTTGTACTCGCGAAGGATTTGCGCCAACTGGCGGCGGAATAGGCCATGCATCGCGTGATGGCGCGGCAATTAGCCAGCAGACTGCTGCATATTGCGGACGGCAGGAACGGCGATGCTGATGTCCGCACCGGCGGGTTGACCGGGGATCGTGACGGTGCCCCTGAAGACGTAGAGCGGTTGCAGGAAATCCCCGCCGTTCTTGTCGGTGGCGAAGGCATAGGCGAGCGAGACATCATTGATGAGCGCGATCGCGTTCGGCGGCACGGAGAGTCCGGTAGGTGGGCGGAGATCCACCATGCCCCGCGTCTGTGCCTGCTGCCACGCATCGTTGAGCGAAATGAGATCGTATGCGCCCGGTCGCAGTTCGCTCGGCCACGCGCGCTCCACTTCCTGCACGACATTCCCAGGGCCAACCCGAACGCGGATACCCGGCGTGTCGGAGAGGATATCGGGCAGTGCCTTCGGGTGGAAGATGACATCGAGCGTATCGCCGTTGCGCCGCACGTGCGCGGGACCAACGTCCGCGGGAAGGAGATTTCGCGTCGCGAGCCACCCGCGCGCGCTGCTGATCGCGGTGCGGTCGTCCGGCAGGGTATTGGTCGCCGCAGGGGCCGCGGGGGGCGCGTACACGGTCGCTTTGGCGTCAACCGAGAGACGGCCGTTTCCGTCCACGGTATACATCCCCGCTTTCGGCTGCCGTACCGGCCCGGTCAGGCCGAGGCGGCGCGCCAGTTCGTCCACCTGCGCGGCGTTCGGGGGCGGCCAGGTGATGCGAAAGACATCTCCACGCGGCGCGCCACCGGTGAGCGGGCCGGAGAGGGTGTACGTGAGCGGTGTTGGCGCGGCGTCAGTGGCGACCGGCGCGACGGGTGGCAGCGTACCGAAGGGTTCGACATTACCGATCGTTGTGGGGACGACGAGCGCGGCGGGCGGCGGGACGAGTGTGGCGGCGGGCACCGAGACCGCAGCGCGATGGCGCGAATCCGGCCCGACAATGCCGAAGATATAGAGCGTCATCGCGAGCAGGATAACGAGCAAGAACACGGGGATCCCGCGCCCTACCATCGCGGTTCGCGAGCGCCGATACTGCTGTTGCGTAGACCACCGACGGCGGTATTGATTCACTCCGGCCATGCGGGCTGTCTTCCCCTGTATCTCTCCCCCACCGGCGCGGAAGCGTCGCGATTCTCCCCCGCCTGCCGCCGAGGATAGCACACATGCCAGAGATGACAACCCTTTTTTCTCCCCAATTTCGCGATAGTGCGTAGGGGAGCGGTGGTCATGGCCGCGGGACATCCTCGGGATGAGGAACGAGGTAGACGGGCAGGCTGACGAGGAGGAACGCGACGACCGGCGCATCGAGCGCAATGGTGCCGAGGGCGATAAACGCCAATCGCACATCGAGCAGCACGGCAAGCGCGAGCAGACAAAATGCGGCGAGCGCGATCAAGTCCGCCTGCGCGGTGAGGCGGCGGTAGCGGCGGCGCATCGTGCGAGGCGCGCCCAGTGGGGCGATTTGCAGGAGCGCCCCGAAACTCACGAAGAGCACCGCGCCAATGACCACCGCCTGGAGGTCATAGAACCGGGCGAACAATGGCAGCCAGATCGCCAGCGGCGTGAGCAGCACATGCGCGCGCGCAGCCGCTCGCAGCCGTGCGGCGCGGACGGCGAGGTAGCGGGGAATGGTGAAGATCGTCGGCCCATCATCATCCATCGTCCTATTGTACCGGGAGGGAGATGTATGCTACCATCACTGCAATGAAGACCAGAGAGCCGAAACCAATACCTCCTGCCCCGACGGTACGGGATTACGCAGCAGAGGACGAGATTGGTCGTGCGGCTAAACCTCCCGCCGAGGACGACGCTCCCCCAGCATACGATGACAAATACTATGATGCGCTGCACGCCGGGGCCGTTCGTAGTGCCGCGGCCGTTGTCCCTTTTGTCCAGAACATTGTCGCCGCGCGTCGCGTAGTAGATCTCGGTTGCGGTACGGGAGCGTGGCTTGCCGCTTTCCAGGCGCATGGCGCGACGCGCATCCTCGGCGTTGATCTCCCGCCGCTCGATGCTGAGTCACCACCGACCCGCGTGATTCCCAGCACGGACTTCCTTGCGTGGGATCTCACGAAGCCCCTGAAGATCAAACGGCGGTTCGACCTCGCCCTCTCGCTCGAAGTGGGGGAGCATCTGCCCCTCCACGCTGCTGACAATTATCTGGACTCTCTCGTCCGCCTCGCGCCTGTTGTGCTGTTCTCCGCCGCGATCCCGGATCAAGGGGGAGAACACCACGACAACGAACAATGGCCCGCGTGGTGGGCGGCGGGCTTCAAGGATCGAGGATACCTCACCTTCGATTGCCTGCGCGCCCATTTCTGGGACGATCTCCGCGTCGAAACGTGGTATGCCCAGAACATGCTGCTCTTCGTGCGGGAGACGGATGTGGAGCGCTACCCGAACCTTCCGAAGAGCGCTCCGGAAGGGACCGCGCTCCCTCAGGCGCTCGTTCATCCGCGCTGGTGGGTCTTCGCCCAGCAGCAGCATCGGGCAGTCGAGCAGCGATTGCATGAGACGGAAACCGGGCGATGGAAAGCGGAGACAGCCCTCCATGCAGCCGAGGAACGATTGCACGAGACCGAAACCGGACGATGGGAAGCCGAGACGGCGCTCCATGCAACCAAGGCGCAATTGCACGAGACCGAAGTCGGGCGGCAGGAGGCCGAGACGGTCCTCCGTGCCACGGAGGAGCATCTGCGCAAGGTCGAATCCGGGTGGCAGGAGGCCGAGACGGCACTTGATGCCGCCGAGGAGCGACTGCGCGAAATCGAAGTCGGGCGGCAGGAAGCCGAGACGGCGCTCAACGTTGTCGAGGAGCGCCTGCGTGCGATCGAAGTTGGCTGGCAGGAGGCCGAGGAAATACGGGCGCAGTATGAGACTGCGATGAGAGAGGCGGTGCGAGCGACCCGCCAGCATCTTGCTCGCTCCCTGGTCGGTATTCCCCCGGCTGGAGAGCGTCCGCGGGTGCTCATCATCATCCCCGGCTCGCTGAATTACTTCTACGATCAGGCCGGGCAACGTATCGCGGAGGCATTGACGAATCTCGGCTTCTCTGCGGATGTCCGCACGTTAGGAGAGATTGCCGACCCGGTACCCAGATACGATTGTACCTTCGTGATTAATATCGCTGAGACGATTCTTGCCTATAGCAGGAGGGGTGCGGATCGTCATCAGGCGAGGCAGCTCGATCCGGCCGAAGAACTGCTGGCCCTCACCCGCCTCGCGGCAGTTCGGGCGGCGGTCGGCGGCCCGACCGCCGCCGTGCAGCTCGATTGCGTCCAGACGTGGTGGTTCACCCACGCATGTGAACTGTGTGACTATGTCGGAATACCTACGCTCCTCGATCTCGGCTTCCACGATCAATCCGCTGATCTCACGCCCACACAGGCACGCCTCTATTCCTTCGTCTTCAACGGGCTGACGGAAAGCGAACGAGAGAGCCTCGATGCGCTTGACCTTACGGCCCCGCGCTCCGTGCCGTGGGTCTTTGTCGGGCATATGACGGAAGATCGCGTGCGCCTCGTGCAGCGAATCATGTCCGAGGTGGATCTCAGAGGGTTCGTCTACATGCCGACTCTCGCTCCCTTCACCGCGAGCGGGCCACACCTGAATGAGCAACAACTCATGAGCGTGCTCGGTCAGGCCCGCTATCAGATTTGGTGCGCGCACCACTCGTACTTTTACCTTGAGAGCGAGCGATTCCGGCAATCCGTGCTCGCGGGAGCAGTGCCGATCAAGCTGCTGACGACCGCGCTTCCGCCTGGCCCCTTCCCCTTTCCGGATTTCGTGCTCGATGAAGAAACCTTCCCCGAGCAGTTGCGCGCGATGGATTTCCCGGCGATGCAGCAACGCGCGATTGACGAATTCAAGGCGTTGCCGGCGCTTGAAGAGGGGCTGCTCTCCTATCTGGCCTTCTCGGGCGGCGCGCGCATGGCATGGGCAGGAAGACGGAGACACGCGATGGGTGCACACAATGGATCGTAATGCTGTTCGCGCGCTGTCACGCCTCACGACGCAGGGAGGCGCGCGAGAATACCCGACGCCTCCCACCGGGGTGACGATCGCGATTCCGAACTGGAACCACGAGTTGATGCTTCCCCGCTCGATTGGCTCCGCCCTGCGTGCGGTACATGCCCTGCGAGAGATCGGTGTCGCCGGGGAGGTGCTGGTCATAGACGACCGTTCGCGTGACGGCTCACTGACCCTCCTGCGGCAACTTGAGGCGCTCCACTACGCGGACGGACTCCGCGTACTCGCCCTCGGACGCAATAGCGGGCTGCCGATGGCTCGCAATGCCGCCCTCGCTCATGCGACCTACCAATATATCGTGTTCATGGACGCGGACAACGAACTCGTTTCCGAAAATCTCCCCCTCTTCTACCGGGCGATCCGCGATACGGCGGCGGCGGCGGCATTCGGGAATCTGCTGCGGCAAGAGGACGGGGCCGGCGATGACCCAACGGACCCGGACGCAGGTCCGGTCACACTCGTGAGCAACGAGAGTTTTCAACCGCGCATCTTCCGCGAGAATTATATTGATGCGTTTGCGATCTTCGACCGGATTCAGGTGCTCGATGCCGACGGGTATCTCAATGCAATCGAGGTAGAAGCCCGTGAAGACTGGGAATTGTACCTGCATCTCGCGGCGTCGGGGCGGCGCATTATCTTCGTCCCTGTCGTTTTTGGCATCTATCATTCCATGCCCGGTTCGATGATCCAGGAAGCGGACGCGGGCGATGATGGACATCGGGCCCAGAAGGAATACATTCGCCGGGTCTTTGACCAACTTGGCATTCGCGCCGCTCTTCCTCTTGCCACGCGTCACTTGCGGTATCATCCCGATGTCGGCTATCTCTAGGCCCTCTTCCCGAGATGACAGTTCCCGGTCATGCAGCCGCATCGTGGCTTCGCAATCACGAGCGATAAAGGAGCGAGTATCCAATGGTAGCCCCGTCGGTCCCCACGCTTGCGACGCTGTTCACGGCACATGCGCCTGTCGAGGAATACCGGCGGCGGCGAGGGATGGCGGGCGCATCTTCCGCCGTACCGCTCTCGGCGATTGACACCTTCCTCTTGGGCCGGATCGCCGCCTATGCCCCGGTGCCGCCGCACATTATTGATCTCGCGGCGGATGCGACCGATGGCGATTCCGTTGCGTTCTGGGTTGGGGCCGGGCTTCCGATCATCGTTCCCCATGTCTCCTGGCATCCCGCTCCTGATTCGGATTGGCGGCCCCTCTTGCGCGCGTGGATGGCCGAGCGGACGATACCCGGCGAATCGGGCAACGTCGCGCATCCCACGTTCGTCGAAACGACCCTTGCCACTCCCGATGATTGGCGGGCGATCACGGCTGATCTTCCCGATGGCACTCCACTCATTCTTACCCTCGCCGAGTCCGCCGAGACTGCGCCGCAGACAGCGGCGCATCTGGATCTGCTGCGGCGCTGTGCCCCCGATGCGACGATCATGCTTCTGCCATTGGGGGCAACAGGCACCGGGCCGGTACTCACACAGGCGCTCTGCGCTTCTCCTCCCGAAGGCTCGCGGCGGCTTATCGCGTTACGCGAACTCGCCCCCTTTTTCGCGGCGAGCGAACTGGGGTTGATCGCACCTGACGACGACCCCATGATCGCTACCATATTGGAGCGCATCAAGGGGTTGGTGGAGGGCAATTTTCAATTCATCACGCTTGTGCAATACGCGATTGAGTCTGCCCAGGCGAGAGAGGCCGCCAATCTGCGGCAGGCCGAAGTGCAGGTGACTGATACCAAGCGGGTGCGGGTGCGGGCGGCCGAGGCGAGGATGGCGGCGATGCAGGCGACGATTGATGATCTGCACGCGGCGATGGCGGATAAGACCGCGTATGCGCAATCGCTTGAAGATCGGCTACGCTATCTTGAGGAAACCTTCTTGCCGTGGAAAAACACCGTCATTGCCGGGCTTGA
>JAICJW010000270.1 GCA_025928215.1 Chloroflexia bacterium
ATCTAGGGAAGGTTCGGAGTTCGAAGAAAGGTCTCAGTCCCACTTCGAACATCGAACATCGAACTCCGAACCCGTTATGCTACAATGCCCGAAACGTGGAAACGGTTGAGAAGAGGACGCTGACTTCGCTATCATCCCTGCAAATCTCTGGTATACAATCAGTTCCGCGATGGATTCGTCGTTGTTGTCGGTAACGGGAGGGAATAGCATGGCCGAATTGACCGGCGGGCAGGCACTCGTACAGTCGTTGAAACGCGAGGGCGTGAAGGTGATTTTCGCGCTGCCCGGCGTGCAACTGGACTGGGCCTTTGACGCGCTCTATGCGGAAAAGGAGAACATCCGCATCATTCACACCCGCCACGAGCAGGCGACGGCCTACATGGCCGACGGCTTTGCCCGCACGACGGGGGAGGTTGGTGTCTGCCTCGTTGTGCCGGGGCCGGGGCTGCTCAATGCGACGGCGGCGCTCTCAACCGCCTACGCTTGCTCCTCGCCGGTGCTCTGCCTCTCCGGGCAGATTCAGTCGGACCTGATCGGCGTCGGGCGCGGCATGCTGCACGAAATCCCGTACCAGCAGCAGATGCTGAAGTCGGTGACGAAGTGGTCGGCGTGCGGCATGACACCGGAGGAGATTCCTGGCCTCGTGCGTGAGGCGTTCGTGCAGATGCGCACGGGCCGCCCGCGCCCGGTCGAGATCGAGGTGCCGCCGGACATCCTCGCCAAGCCCGGCGAGGTCGAGCTTTTCGCGCCGGAGAAGGTGGACCGCGAGCGGCCCGCCGGAGATGCGGACGCGATCGCTCGCGCGGCGAAGCTGCTCGGTGAGGCGAAAAGCCCGCTGATCGTTTCCGGTGGCGGCGTCCTTTCCAGCGGCGCGTGGAACGAACTGCGCGCCGTCGCGGAGATGCTGCAAGCGCCGGTCGTCATGTCCCGCAACGGGCGCGGCGCGTTGTCGGATCGCGAATACCTCGCGCAGACCTCGCTCGGTGGCCGCGAACTGTTGCCCAAAGCCGATGTGATCCTCGCCGTCGGCACGCGCTTCGTCGAACCGGCGACGCAGTGGGGTCTCGCGCCGGAGCAAGTGACGATCCACATGGACATTGACGAGGAGGAAGTGGGCCGCAACATGGAGCCGACCGTCCGCATCATCGCGGACGCGAAGGCGGGCCTCGCCGCGCTCGCCGCGCAAATCGGCAAGCACAACACGAAGCGCCCCTCCCGCGAGAAGGAACTGAACGACCTGAAGGCGGAGTTGGAGAAGAAGATGGCGGAAGTGCAGCCGCAGTGTGACTACGCGAAGGCGCTCAGGGCCGCGATGCCGGACGACGCGATCCTCATCAATGAGAGCACGCAGGTCGGCTACTTCTCGAACTTCGGCTTCCCCGTCTACTATCCGCGCACCTTCATCACCTCCGGCTATCAGGGGACGCTCGGCTATGGCTACGCGACCGCCCTCGGCGCGCAGGTCGGCAACCCGAACAAAAAGGTCGTCTCGATCAACGGCGACGGCGGGTTCATGTACAACGTGCAAGAACTCTCCACGCAGGTGAAGCACAACATCCCGCTCGTGACGGTCGTCTTCAACGACAACGCCTTCGGCAACGTCAAGCGCATTCAGCAGCAGACCTTCGATGGCCGGACCATCGCCTCCGACCTGCACAACCCCGATTTCGTCAAACTGGCGGAGTCGTTCGGAATGGCGGGCATGCGCGCGAAAAGCCCGAAGGAGCTGGAGACGACGCTCAGCAAGGCGCTGGCGATGAACGCGCCGGTGCTGATCGAAGCGCCCGTCGAGCAGATGCCCAGCCCGTGGTCCCTGATGTGGGGCCGCCCGCAAGCGCCCTCCGTGATCGGGCCGCGGCGGTAAACCTCACCCCCCAACCCCCTCTCCATCGCGATGGAGAGGGGGCTTTTCCGATGCGATAGACCGACCCGCTATAGGGGCACCCACAAGGGGTGCCCCTACAGCGGGTCAATGCTAATTCTCCTCACCGTGCGGAAGGACTACGCGCTCCCGCGGATCAGCCGTTCCGGGCGGAACGTTTCGATACGCGGGTCCACGATACCACCCATGATTTCGCGCGCGGCGATGCGACCGAGGAGCGGCCCCATCGTCACGCCGCTGTGCGTGCAGACGAGATAGAGGCCGTCCATCCCCGGCACCGGGCCGACGACGGGGTAGCCGTCGCCGGGGATGGCGCGCACGCCGACGAGCGCGGCCTGCATCGGCGTCCCCGCGAGACCGGGCACGACGGAGAGGGCGCGCTCGTAGACGCGGTGGGCGATTGCCGGGAGCGGGGTAGTTGCCATCTCGGGCGTCGTCACGGGATCGTATTCGGTCGCCTGCAACCGGAGGCGACCGCCGCCGTCGGGCCGGACATTGATCGTCGGGGAGTTGAGCACCGCGCGCAGGCGGACCGGCGCAGCGGCGGTGACGACGAGCATACCGACGGTCGGCTCCATTGGCAGATGCAATCCGGCGGCGCGGGCGAGCTCCCCGCTCCAGCGACCAACGCAACTGACGACCATATCCGCCGCGAGCCGCTCGCCACTCTCCGTGACGACGCCCCTCGCGCGGCCACCGGAACGCGTGACCTCCGCCACACGGCAGTTCGTGCGGATCGTCGCGCCCACGCGCTCGGCGGCCCGCGCCAGCGTCCCGACGAGCAGCGGCACATCCGCGTACCCCTCGGCGGGGAAGAAGGCAACTTCAGAAACACCGGGCGGCGGCACGAGGTCGGGTTCGAGGGCGCGCAGTTCGGCAGTCGTCAGCAACTCCGCCTGATAACCCCAATTCCGCAGCCGCTCGACCTTCTCCAATAGCGCGGCGTGGTCAGTATCCCCCGCTGCCCACTCGATATTGCCATCGAGATGGAGCCACGGCGCATGGCCGAACTCCGCCGCGAGAATGCGATGCTCCGCCATCCCGCCGGTGTTGAGGATGTGATAGGCGAGCGGCGGTTTGTTGTTGGCATTGAGCCAGGCGAAACTCGCGCCCGATGTGCCGCCGGCGAGGCTGCCCGCTTCGAGGAGTGTGACGCGCGCCCCGGCCAGCGCCAGCCGGTAGGTCACGGATGCGCCGATGATGCCCCCACCGATGACGATAATCTCGGTCATGAACGACTCCCCTTATACCATCTCGCTGCCGAGGGCGCTGCCGAGGCTGGCGGAGACATGCGCCGCGCCCTCGCGGACAACGGCGGCGAGGGTGGAGCGGCGGTCCGGTCCGAGGCGTTGCGCGGGGCCGGAGAGGCTGAGCGCCGCGATTACCCGGCCGCGTGCATTGCGGACCGGCCCGGCAATGCCGATCAGATCGTCCGCCCGCTCGCCGCGATCGAGGGCGACGCCCTGCGCGCGCACCTTCGCCAGTTCGGCGAGGAGCGCGTTCGGTTCGGTGATGGTGCGGGCGGTATAGCGCGTGGGCGGCGCTTCCGTGAGGATCGTCTGGATTTCCGTTGCCTTCAGCCAGGCGAGCAGAATTTTCCCTGCCGCCGTGCAATGCAGCGGCCCGTGTGACCCGACCGGCGTGACGCTGCGGATCTGCCGCACGCACTGCACCCGCTCGATCACGACCGCTGTGGAGCCGGTGCGGATGACAAGCGAGACCGTTTCGTCCTCCTGCGTGACGATCCGCTCCATCACTGGCAGCGCGATCGAGCGAATATCGAGCTGGTCTTCGAGCGCGTGTGAGATCCGCAGCAATTTCAGGCCGAGCCGGTAGAGTCCGGTGCGACCATCGCGCGTCACATATCCCGTCTGGACGAGCGTGCCGAGCAGCCGGTACGTCGTGCTAGGATGCAATTCGGCGGCGGTGGCGACTTCCGTCAGCGACGCAGGGCGGGGAAAGGCGGCGACCCGTTCGAGGACGCGGAGCGCCCGCTCGACCGTTTGCATCGGCGCGCCCGGTGCGCCGGGGTGGGCCGTTCCCCCGTCAACCTCATCCGCCTTCGCGGTGTACATGCGCTCCCCCTCATTTTGTTGTTCACCCCGCGCAATGGCGATTGCGTTCCGTGCGTGTCATACCACACCACGCGCGCGGCTGTCGAGACGAGTAGTCAGTAGCCAGTAGCCAGTGGATTCGATCCGGTTCTGACTACCGGCTACTGGCTACTGACTACTTCGATCTCGCTTGCATTCCTTTCATGGCGCGCATATCATCCGCTAACAGAGGAATGGTACAAGAGTGCGGGGTTGTGGCAGGATTTCGGCGTAATCACGGAGCCTATGTGTGCGCGAACAGCGTCTGAAGCCAGCTCTCGCGGTTCCTGGTACGACGACGATACGGACGCGCCTCGCGGAGCGTTCCCGCTCGCTCGGGTTCTCCTATCTGCTCATCCTGCCCGCGGTAATCATTCTCGGCCTCTTTCATATCTTCCCGATCTTTTACGCCTTCTATATCAGCCTCCATAAATGGAAAATCCAATCGCAGGGCTATATTGGCTTCACCAACTACACGCGGGCGCTCCATTCTGAAGAGTTCTGGAACGCGATTCGGACGACGCTCTGGTACGTCGTCGGCACCGTGCCGGTTGGGCTGGTCGTGGCGCTCTTTCTCGCCATCATGCTCTTTCGGCCAATCGCGGGGCGCACCGTGTATCGCGTCATCCTCTTCCTGCCCTATATCACGCCGCCCCTGGCGATGGCGATTGTCTGGGGGTGGATGTACAAGCAGGATGGCGCGGGCCTCGTCAATGCGTTCCTCGGCCTCTTCGGGGTCGGTAATCAGCGCTGGCTGCTCGATACACGCGGCGTTTTCGATCTCCTCGCGTCGAATGTCGGTA
The DNA here is from genome assembly GCA_025928215.1 of Chloroflexia bacterium. Lineage (GTDB taxonomy): Bacteria > Chloroflexota > Chloroflexia > Thermomicrobiales > JALYUS01 > JALYUS01. The sequence goes on from JAICJW010000270.1 coordinate 4,779, forward strand.
TCCATCTACCAACGATCCTGCACGGCCCGCCGCTGCCGCTCGTCGCGATCATGGTCTACTCGCTCTGGAGTTCCGTCGGCTTCGACACGATCATCTTCCTCGCCGGGCTTTCCAATGTGCCGCGGGAAGTGATCGAGGCGGCGCAGATTGACGGCGCGAGCCAGTTCCAGATCGCCACGCGCGTCATCGCGCCGCTGCTTCGCCCGACGATTCTCTTCCTCTCGATTATCTCCGTATTGCGGGCTTTCCAGGTCTTCAACCCGATCTACGCAATGACGCTCGGCGGGCCGGCGCAGAAGACCGAGACGATCACCTTCTTCATCTTCGACCAGTTCTTTCAGCAGGTGAATGTCGGCTATGGGGCGGCGATTGCGCTGCTTCTGTTCGTCATCCTCTTTGTCATCACCCTGATTCAACTGCGGCTCGGCGAAGAACGCCGCGTCGGGCGGGCAGGAGGCTGATCGCATGGCGGTACACACGGCGAGGGGTGAGGTGTCGCAGCCGGCAACGCACGCGCACGCACGCACGATCCGCACGGCGCGGCTACGCGCGCGGCGGAACGTTATCGCCCATATCGTGCTGGTCATTTTCGTGATCGGCGCGCTTTTTCCCTTCTACTGGATGGTCGCGACGAGCATCAAGACGCTGACCGAGTCCCTTCAGTCGCCGCCAACCCTCCTGCCGCGGCACGCGCAGTTTCAGAACTATGCCACGGCCTTCCATCAGGCACCGTTCGGGCGGTATTTCGTGAACACGCTCTTCATTGCCGGCGTCACCGTCTTTTGCAATCTCGCGACCTCTGTGCTCGCGGCGTATGCCTTCGCGCTGACGGACTTTCCCGGCAAGCGGGTGATCTTCGCAATTCTCCTCACCACCCTGATGATCCCTTTCGAGGTGACGCTGATCCCGAACTTCATCCTTATCAAGAACCTGCACATGTATAATACCTACTGGGCGCAGATCGTCCCGTGGGCGGCGGGGACATTCGGTATTTTCCTCGTACGGCAATTCTTCCTGAGCATTCCGAAGGAGATTTTTGAGGCGGCGGTGATGGATGGCGCGAGTTCGTGGGGGGTCCTCTGGAAAGTTGCCGTGCCCCTGGCGCGTCCGGCGCTCGTCACGCTGGCGCTCTTCAGTTTCATCGGCTCGTGGAATGCTTTCGTCTGGCCCTTGATCGTGACGACGAGTGACGCGGTGCGGCCAATTCAGGTGGGCCTGCGGCAGTTGACGAGCGATGCCGGGAACAACAATTTCCCCATCCTGATGGCGGGGACAGCGCTGACAATCGTTCCGATCGCGATCCTCTACTTCTTCGTGCAGCGCCAGTTAATCGAGGGGGTCGCATCGTCCGGTGTCAAGGGGTAGCCGGAGGTCTGGGTTCGAGGTGCGGAGTGCGAGGTTAGGAGCCGCAACACGCACAACGAAAAACCAGCCAAATGTAACCACACCGGTCGGGGGGGGGGATAGGTGGTTTTAAAAA
>JAICJW010000475.1 GCA_025928215.1 Chloroflexia bacterium
ATTCTGCCTACCCCCCGACCCCTTCCCCTGCCGGGAAGGAGAGTATGTGACGGCGGCATGGCGTCTTTCGCGCAAGCCGCCGCCGAACGATTACGATCGCGTATCGCGGGCTGGAATCAGACGCGTGGTGTCGCGGCGGTAGAAATATGCGTACGTCCAGTCGAGGGCGACGCCGAGTTTGCTGCGGAAGGCGCTGATCTTCGCGAGGTGGATGCCGCGCCACGCGAGCCAGCCGAGGAAGCCATCCACCGCGACGGGGCCGAACTGTGCCGCGCCATCGTTACGTCCGAGCGAGACGGCACTGCCGAGCGGCCGGAGATGAAACGGCTGCGCCGTTTCCCCCGCTATCGCCGCTACGATGTTCGCCGCCGCCGCTTTGCCCTCTTGATTCGCCACCCACGCGAGCATCGGCGCGAGATCGTGCGTGTCGGGCCGCGTGTACGCCGCGTTGTCCCCGACCGCGTAGACCTCCGGGTGATCCGGCAGCCGCAGATCGTTGTCCACCGTCAGTGTGCCACCCTTGCCGTGCGCGCTCTGAAGATTCGTCGCTACATCGTTCGCCCGCACGCCTGTTGCCCAGATCGGCGTCGCGGTCTTGATCGTCTCGCCCTTGTCGGTCTGCACGTAGTCCGTGCCGACCGCGCTCGCCTTCGTGCCAAGCATCGTCTCCACGCCCTGCGTGTGCAGGCGGTCGAGTGCCGCGCCGCTGAGCTTCTGCGCCATATTCGCGATTGGGCGATCCTCGGACTCGATCATCACGAGGCGTACGGCAGCAAAATCAATCTGCGGATATTGCGGCGGCAGGACATCGTAGAGCAGATCCGCGAGCGACGCCGTCAGTTCCGTCCCGGTCGCGCCGCCGCCGATGACGACAAAGGTAAGCAGCGCGCGCCGCTCGTCGCTGTCGGGCAGGATCGCGGCGCGCTCGCATGCGCCGATCACGCGATCCTGGATCGCCAGTGCCTGGGCAATCGTCTTCATGGGCAGCGCATGCCGCTCGGCGGACGATTCATGGAAAAAGTTCGTCGTACTGCCGAGCGCGACGATCAGGTAATCGTAGGGCAGTGTGCCGTCATTGAGATGGACCGTTCGTGCATCGAGGTCAACGGACTGCACGGTGCTCTGCCGGAAGATGATGCCATCTCCCCGCACGATCTCGCGCACGGGCTGCGCGGTGTCCCACGGGTCCACGCCGCAGGCGGCGACCTGGTAGAGGAGCGGGGTGAAGAGGTGATAGTTGTTGCGATCCACGAGCGTGATCGCCGCCTGCCCCGGCGCCAATCGCTCGGCGAGCGTGTGCGTCGCCGTCAGACCACTGAAGCCCGCGCCGAGAATGACGATGCGCGGTGCGCCGTCGGATGGCGACACGGGCGGTCGGTGCGTTGCCCGCTCTCGGAGCGCGAGCGCCGCTCCGACGCCGACCGCCCCAATCCCGCCGAGTGCGCCCCATCGTGCTGTCGCGTTGCCCATTACCATTGCTCCTCTAAACTACTGGGTATAACTCAGTACTCGATGACTACTTGTACGTCGCCCTTTTTGTGCAGGACGGCGACGAGCGTCGTGCCGCCGGACCGCTCGTAGCGCAGATCAACGTATCCCTCGCCAACCTGGATGCCCCGAATGACGACCCAATCGAGCCAGTCCGGCAGGGTGGGGCGAATGATGTTGAGGTGGCCCGCGAAAGCATCCGGCGTCAGGCCGAGCATGGAGTGCAGCATGAACGGGATACTCGCCGCCGCCCACGCCTGCGGACTGCACGCGACGGGGTAATGGACGGGGACGCGATATTGATCTTGCCCGAAGCCGGCGAAGAGTTCCGGCAGGCGGTACAGATCGAAGTGGGTTGCGGCTTGATAGATGCCGCCGAAGACCTTGAGCGCTTCGCCGTCGAAACCGTACCGGCGCAACCCGGCGACGATCATCGCGTTGTCGTGTGGCCAGATCGCGCCGACCTGATAATCGAAGGGGTTGTACGCCGTCGCCTCGTATGAGAGCGTGCGGATGCCCCAACCGGCGAAGAGCCTGTTCGGGTCCATCAGGGTATCGCGCACGCACGCCGCCCGGTCATCGTCCACGATGCCGCCCCAGAGCGCCTGCCCCTGATTCGAGGCATCCACCGCCGCAGGATGATGCTCCTTCTGGAGCGCCTGCGCGTAGTTCTTGAGTTTCGGCACCCAGAATTCCTCGTTGAACCGCTTTTTGAGCGCCGCCGCCGCCTTTTCGTACCGGTCGGCGCGGTCGGTGTTGCCCCGTTGCCGCTCAATGGTGGCGAGCGATTGATAGGCGCGATAGGCATACCCCTGCACCTCCGCGAGGGCGACGGGCGGCGTGACGACGTTACCGTCCGCATTGACGATGCTGTTGCCGGAGTCTTTCCAGCCCTGGTTCGCCAGCCCCTTGTCGGACTTGCTCGCGTAGTCGAGAAATCCGTCGCCGTCGCTATCACCATACCTTTCCATCCATGCGACCGCCCGCTCGACGTGCTTTTCCATCGTGGTGAAGTAGTCGAGATCGCCCGTCCAGAAAATGTACTCGCTGAGCAGGATGAGGAAGAGCGGCGTCGCGTCAATCGTGCCGTAGTAGGGCGTCGAGGGTACCTCGTGGAGATTCGCCTTCTCGCCGACGCGCAGTTCATGGAGGATTTTGCCCGGTTCCTCGTCCCGGTAATTGTCCACCTTTGTGCCCTGATACTGAGCGAGAATGTCGAGGGTGTTCCGGGCGATTGCCGGTTCATAGGCGAGCACTTCGAGCGCGGTGATCAGTGAGTCCCGCCCGAAGAGCGCGACGTACCACGGCACGCCGGCAGCGAAGAATCTATCCCCCTTCTGTCGCATCGCCAGCATCGCCAGATCGAGGAAGGAGCGGCGCAGCACGCGGTTGAAGAGGACGTTGCTCGTCTCGACATGCACTTTGCCACTGAGCGATCCGGCGTCCGCGTGGGCGTTCGTCTCATCCGTATCCTTGTCGTCCGGCCGGGGGTGCGTTTCGAGGGCGCTCCTCCCCTTCGCATGGTCCGCCACGGCGATGGTGATCGTGAAGTCGCGCGCATCGCCGGGCGCGAGGCGGCGCCGGTAGGTG
>JAICJW010000214.1 GCA_025928215.1 Chloroflexia bacterium
GGCGCGTAATAGGGGATCACGAAGAGAATCCTCATTATTCGCCGGACTTGCCCATACAGCCGTTCGTCGCGGGGCAATTCATCGGCGCCGAGGGGTTTGTGAGAATCGCCAGGAGAGACCGCGCGCGGTGCCGGAAGGTGTGCTCTGCCAGCACGCGCTCGCGCGCCCGCGCGCCGATCGCGCGCCGCGCTCCCTCATCGGTCAGCAATTGCCGATAGACCTCGACCGCCTGATCCGCGTCATCAAGCACGATCATCTCGCGGCCTGGCTCGAACCATTCTTCGAGGCCGGGATAGGGACTCGAGACGACGCAACACCCCATTGCAGCAAGTTCGAACGGCCGTGCCGTCGCGGAGCCATAGACGGATGTATGCGAGGCACGCGGGATATTCAGATTGATTTTACTGCGGCAACAGAACTCACGCAGTTTGCTGAATGAGAGATACGGCAACTGCTCGGTCCGACCCATATCCGCGAGCATCCGCGTACCGCGCACCGCGAAACGGTGCGCGGGCAAACGATCACTTGCCCGCCCGATCATCTGCTCGATCCACTGCTCGCGATATTCCACGCCGTGACCATAGAAGAAGACATCAATATCCTGCCGGACTGGCAGCGGCGCAAAGACCTCCGGATCCGCGGCATAGGGCAAGGTATGAACGGCCCGAGCGCCCATCGCGCGCAGGGTCTCCGCGCTGCCGATCGAGTTGCCGATGAACGCGTCATACTCCGAGACGTCCGCGCCCTGATAGATGCGGAAGCCGGAACGGAAGCCGTGCATGCTCGGCAGGCTCGCGGGCAGGTCACCATCATAGTACACGACCGGCACGCCGTATCGCTCACGCAGCCACGCCGGGATGCCGGTCAGGTGGTTGAGCGGGACCGTGAGGAAGAGGACGGCATCAATATCGCGCTCGCGCTCGAAGGTCTTGGTGAGCGCCCGCTTCCAGCGCGGACGAATCCACTGCTGCGCCAGGGTGCGCACGGCACGATCAGCAGTGGACTCCGGCTCTTCCTCTGTCCTGTCAGGAACTGGCGGCGCTCCAGCCGACCGGCTCGCTCGCGTGCGGACGGCATAGACAACGGGCCGCACCTTTTCGTAGATCGTTCCCTCCGTCGCGCAGGGGTTCGGTAGGGCGCGCCACCAGAGGGTGTCGGTCGCATGCCCATGATAGGGCATGACCAGAAGGTCTGCTCCCTCTTCATACAGGCCCTTGAGGAGTTGCCACCAGGACGGCGTGCAGGAGAACGGTGCGCTCAGATCGAGGGAGGAGCAAGCGACGAGGATTTTCATTCGTTTCCCTTTTGCCACCGCCGACTGAACTCACTGCTTCGCCGCGCACACTGGCGGGACCGAGTATAGCATGGACCCTGGATCCGGCGACCGTGCCGGTCAATCCTTGTCGAGCGAAGCTCATGTCCGCGCGATGTTCTCATCTCCCTTTCGTAGCCACGACGCACGCACTTGGCAATATACAGCGAGTGTGTATCATGGGTGCGATGGGGTGTGATGGTCGAGACGATACGATCCATGGCATTTACGAAGAATCCATACAGAGCATGTTCGCGCGGAAGTGCCACCTCATGTCCCCGCCGCTCCGCGACACACGACAAGAGCGTTCCCGAAAGGCGTACAGTATCGCTATGAAGCGACCCTCACCATTCGTACTGATTGCCGTGCTACTGATTGCCGCGCTCATCGTGGTAGACAATTTTCTCGTCAAATGTATTTTCTTCGGTGCCCTCCTCATCGTGGGATACACAGTTGTCCGCCGTCTTCCCGCGCGCGCATTCCGGGCCGTCGGGCGGAACAGAATCGCCGTGGTCCTTGGCACACTCATCGGCATCCTGGCAATCGTCGCCTTCTGCGTCATGGCTGGTACGCAGCCACGAGTCCAGACGACCTACCGACCCGATCAGTTTTCCAAGACTAATGACATCGTTGACCAGCGAGGGTTCTATCAGACCGAGACGGACGCGGCGCAAAATCAGTACGTGTGGACACAGGAGCGTGCGACGATCGTCTTCGATTTTCTCGTCCATAAGCCGATCACGCTCACGGTCTCGATGCGGAGTGCGGCGGTCGCGGGGGGGCCGGATATACCGGTTCAGGTAATCGTGAACGGGCATGAGGTGGGGATGCTTCACCCTGACCCCGCAAACCCATCATTCCAACCGCTCAGCCTGCGGTTCGTTCCCTATGATTGGGGTGGGGAACGCACGGAGATCAAGCTCATCCCCACGACCTTCAAGCCAAAGGGTGATACCCGCATCCTCGGCACGATGGTCCAGAGCATCACGATAGACAAGAGTGACGCTTGGTCAACAATCGGGCGGCGGATGTGGCTTCTCTGGGCGCTGCCCGTGTTCGCGCTCGCCATGCTTGGCCTTACCTGGATAGCACGGCGGTTCCAGTCGTCCGCGGCCGGTTACGGGGCAATCGGGACAAGTCTGCTTGGGTGCGGATGCGCCGTCGGTATCGGAATCCTCATCCTGCGGATCGGCTTCATCGAGCGGGACACGTATCATGCCTGGATCGTCGGCAGCGCGTATCTCATCTTTTGCTTTGCGGGAGTGGCGATTCTGCTTCCGTTCGGGGCGCCAGAGGCGGCAAGCCTTTTTTCACGATGGCGTTTGCTGATTGCGCGCTACCAGATACCGACGTACATCAAAACGCGGACGGCCGCCTTCACGCAGCCGACAGCGTTCGAACCAGCACCGACGCGGTCGGCAATTCGCCGTGATTTGGTGCTCGTCTTCGTGATCGCTCTCGGCGTCCGGTTGATCTGGGTAACGATCATGCCGCCGTGGCAGGCGCCGGATGAACCGGATCACTTTACCTATGTCGCACATATCGCGGAGCAGGCGGAGATACCCCGCCCACCCTATCCACCGTACCCCTATTATTCGGAGGAATTTACGCGGAGTGCGGGGCTAACACTCTTCGGGGAACTGAGTGCCGCAACCAGTGGGACGCAAGCGCCCGCGCTGCCCCACTTGCCGGTTTCCTATGATTATGCGTCGGCACGCTCGTACACCGGGAGCCATCAAGACCGGTTGACGTCCGCCGGGGCCCGCGCCACCGCATATCCGCCATTGTATTATCTTTTGACCGCACTCCCATACAAACTCTTCCAGCATGCACCGATTCTCGCACGGCTATTCGCGGTGCGGTGCGGTTCCGCGATCCTGGGAGCATTGACATGCGTCTTCGGCTACTTGATGGCGTACGAACTGCGACGAGAACGGCGCTGGGGATGGGCACTCGCACTTTCCCTCGCTTTCCTGCCGATGTTCGTGTTCATTACCGCCACCGTGAACAACGATGTCGCGATGGATCTCGGCGCAACCGTGCTGATCTGGCTGCTTGTCCGGTTATACCGGCAGGAAACGATCTCCCTGCCGATCGCCGCCGTCGTTGGTCTCGTGAGCGGCTTGACGCTACTGGCAAAACCCGGCCCACTTCCCGTCGTTGTTGTGGTTGGTATATTTATGCTGGTGAGATTGTTCCCGCTCCTCACACGACCGCTTCACTACTCTCGACAACGGCTGGCCGCGCTTGGCGGGTATATCGCTGGTGGTCTGATCGGCTACGGCCCGTGGGTGCTCTTCCGCCATGCATATTATGGTGACCTTAGCCCCGGCCTCGGCTCCGTGACCTCCATTTTCCGCACACTGATCGGGATGACGCACGCCGCGGCCGCATCAGGTGCGACTGTACCGCTGGCGAAATTCACCTACCCACTCTCGGGTTACCTGCAGCACGAACGGCATCTCCCGCTGGAATATTTCCGATGGCTCTTTGTCAAGTCAATGTGGGGCAACTTCGGCTGGCTCGATGTGCCCCTGCCGGACAGCGCCTTCGCTGCCATCACCGTGATCTGCGGGATCGGCATCGTGGGTATCATCGTCCAACTTACGCTCCAATCGCGCCGCCGCCCGATTCTGCTCATCCTGCTCGCTTTCGTTGTGGCGCAGGTTGGTTTCCTCTTTCTTTTCGTGGATTACTATGAAAGTTATCGGACTTCCGGCGCAACCCTTGGGCTACAGGGGCGATACTTCTTCCCCGTCCTTGCCCCGGCGCTTTTCCTTCTCCTTTCCGGGTGGGATCACCTCTTCCGCGAGCGACCAGTCGCGCTACGGCTTGCCCCCTTCGTCATGGTGGGGTTACAACTGATTGGTCTCGCGACGATCCTCGCGCACTATTACGACGTGGTGATCGGATGGTCATGACACGCCTTCCGCGATTCCAGCGATTGCTGCCCGTCTTCATCGGGATCCTTATCCTTGTCGTGATCGGGCTCCTTCCCGTCTCACTGCCGACGCAGGATGACACGAATACGCAGGTAATCCCGCAAGGAGAGGGAGGTGACGCAGCTCCGCCGCGCCCCGTCGGAGAGATTTTCGCAGGAGTCACCGTGGCGCAAGAGTTCCCAGCGACCGGGACAGAGATCAGCGCAGCCGCGCTCCTCCTTGCGACGTACCAACGCATCAACAGCGGCACAATTCAGGTAATGCTGCAGACACAGGCGAACGACCAGTGGCAGACGCTCGGCTCCGAGACCGTGGAGAAGACGGCGCTGCGGGATACGATGCTCTATTCGGTGGAGTTCGATCCGCCGCTGGTGGTGAAGCGCGGCCAGCTCATGCGGATCGTCTTACAGGCGGACGGGAATAAGCAAAACGCTATCACCTGGTGGACCAATCCATCATTCCAGCGTCCGGGGTTTGCTCTCTTCCTTAATGGCGATCCGCAGCCGGGAGTTGCGGAATTCCACATCTCCTATGCACGCGCCTCCGGTCGCCTGATAGAGATGATTGATCCTCTGTGGGCACGCATGACGGTCTTCCTCGACCCACTCTGGCGTGCGATTCTGGCCGTGGGTATCCTCGTTCTGCTCAGCAGTTTCTTCGTGCTCGGACGGTATTTGTCGGATAGGGCTGCCGTACCCTCGCATGAGCGCGTATCCCCGGCTCCTCCTCAAGACAGCGAGGAACGCGTTCTCGCCCTCGCTGGGGAAGAGCACGGGGGGATGCAGCCGGATCACCAGAACGGGGACCACGTACTTCCTGATCTGGCAGACCGCGGAGTTGACAGATAAGGGAGGCGGGGTATACTCGCGACGGCACGTGGAATGAAGGTAGGTCTATGGCAGAGCACAATACGACAGTCGCCCCCATCATCGAAGTGAACAATGTCTCCCGCCGTTTCGTGCTCCATCATGAGCGGCCAAAAACGTTCCACGAACTCTTCGTGCGCACGCTGCAACGCGACAAGGGACACCGGGAAGACTTCTGGGCGCTGAAGGATGTCAACCTGACTGTCTACCCCGGTGACGCCGTCGGGATCATCGGGCGCAATGGCTCCGGCAAGAGCACCCTGCTGAAGTTAATCGCCGGGCTGATGCAACCGAGCAACGGCACGATCGCCGTCTATGGCACGATCGCCGCCCTACTCGAAGTGGGGGCCGGATTCCACCCGGACCTTTCCGGACGCGAGAACATCTACCTCAATGGCGCATTTCTCGGCCTCTCCAAAAAGCGACTGGCCAGGATCGTGCCGGACATTATCAATTTCAGCGAACTCGAACACTTCATTGATGTGCCCGTCAAGCATTACTCCTCCGGGATGTACATGCGCCTGGGCTTCTCCATCGCGATCCACGTTGATCCGGATATCCTCATTACCGATGAAGTCTTCGCCGTCGGCGACGATGCCTTCCGCGCCAAGTGCGAGGGCATCATCAACGACTTTCGCAAGCGCGGAAAGACGATGCTCTTCGTCTCCCACGCGCTCGCGCAGGTACTCGCGCTGTGTGATCGGGCGATCTGGCTCGATCAGGGGCAGGTGCTCGCCGCCGGTAGCAGCGACTATGTCGCTCGCCAGTATCGGCAGTCCGTCACCGGCCTCACGAATGACGACGAAGCGGAGGCCAGCGTCGCCGACCTCGTCGTCTCCGCGACTTGAGAAGCACGCCATATTGATGACCCCACCGCGCGTTCTTGTTGTTACCTATGATGTGATCGGACCCGTCATGGCCGGGCCGGGCATCCGTGCCTGGGAGTTCGCGCGTGTGCTCGGTCGGCATTTTCCCACGACGCTTGCCGCCCCACCGCCCGTCCCCGTGACGGTCGAGGGGTTCACGATGGCGGAACTGCCGCTCGAACAGATCAAGCAAGCGGCGCTTATGAAACTGATTCGCGAGCATGACATCATCATCGCCCAGACATTGCCCCTCTACCTGATGCCGGATGACGCGCTCGCGGATAAATATTTCATCGTTGATCTCTACTGCCCATGGATCATCGAAAACCTCGAACATTACCGGTTGGAGGAGCACAACGATCCGGCGTGGATGGCGCGCGACCTCGAAGCGATGAGTAGCCTCTTCTCGCATGGCGATTTCTTCGTTTGCGCCGGAAACGCGCAACGGGCCTACTGGCTCGGCGCGCTCTCACTGTTCGGGCGGCTGACGGAAGAGGTCTATGCGCGGGACGCGGACGGCAGCGCGCTCATTGACATCGTCCCCTTCGGCCTCCCGGCGGAGCCGCCGCGGAAGAGCGCGCAGGTCCTCAAGGGGGTCGTGCCGGGCATTGGGCGGGACGATTTCGTCGCGCTCTGGGGGGGCGGCATCTGGAACTGGCTCGATCCGCTCACGCTCATCCGCGCGACGGCGCGGCTGCGCGATCGGGGCTACCCAATCCGGACATTCTTCCTCGGGACACAGCGCCCATCGGTGTCGGATGCGGCGACGATCCGCCCAACGATGCTCGATATGGCCCGCCGATTGAGTGACGATCTCCACCTGACGGGGTCGCATGTCTTCTTCAAGGAAGGCTGGGTATCCTACGATGACCGGGTGAATTACCTGCTCGAAGCGGATATCGGCATGAGCCTCCATCTCGCGACGCTGGAAACACGGTTCGCCTTCCGCACTCGCGTCCTCGATTATCTCTGGTCCGGCCTGGTGCCGGTCGTCAACGATGGCGATACCATCGCCGAACTCGTGCGCGACAACGATGTCGGGTGCGTTGTCCCGATTGGGGATGACGCGGCGCTGGCGGAGACGATCGCTGATTTGATTGACCATCCTGAAAAGCGGCAGGCATTCTCGGCACGGTGCCGGGCGCTCGCGGCATCGCATACGTGGGAGGTCGCGAGCAAGCCGCTCATTGATTTCTGCCGCCATCCATGGAAGGGCGGGTATGGCAAGCGGATGGGGGCAATGAAAGTCTATGATGAATTGAAGACGATGCGCGCGACGCTTGAGGAAACAAGTATCTACGCGAAGCGGTTGGAGCGGGAAGTCGCCACGCGCGATGATTATAATCTGCGCACGCAGGCATACATCGCCCATCTTGAGCAACGTGCCACGACACCGACGTTTCGCTCGGTTCTGAGTACACGAATCCGCAATACCCCTGTGCAACGTCTCGCCACGCTTGCCCGGAAAGCCATGCGACGAAGGTAAAAATTCCCGATGAGGCACAATGCTTGCGTGACAGCCGCCCACCGCCGTGCTATGGTGCGATGACGGGAGGCGGTGAGCCTCCCCTTGCCTTGATCTGAGGAGGGTCCTACGTATGTCAGGTGTTCGCTTCAATCGCCGATTGGCGCTTCCGATACTCCTTATCACCGTCATGCTCGCTGCCTGTGGTAGCACCACGAAGACGACGACGGCGACGCCCGCCGCCTCCGCCACGCCGACGGCTGCCGCCCTTATTCCGGCGACGCAAGCCGCC
>JAICJW010000024.1 GCA_025928215.1 Chloroflexia bacterium
ATAATCGAAAGTAGATTCTCCGAATCTGCTGGCCCCGGTGACTACGGTCACCGGGGCTTTCTTTTGGTATCCTTGAAGGGGAACCGGGAACCTCACCCCCGGCCCCGCTCCTTCGCCCCAGGCAAAGGAGAGGGGGAATGCCGGGAGATCACGGCATGTGGGGTTAGGTACAGCAGTCAGGATTAGTCACCCCCTCTCAATTGCGATGGAGAGGGGGCCGGGGGTGAAGTATTTCCGTGTCAGGCGCGACGATTCTATCGGTCCAGAATCTTACGAAACACTTCGGGGTCGCGGAGGTCTTCCGCGGTGTCTCGTTCCAGATATACGAACGCGAGCATGTCGCGCTCGTCGGTGTCAATGGCGCGGGGAAATCCACGATGCTGCGGATCATCGCGGGCGTCGAGCACGCGGAGGAAGGTGCGGTATCGCTCACGCGGGGGATGCGTGTGACCTATTTACCGCAGGAAGCGAAACTTGACGCGCCGCACAGCATCATGGCCGAGACGATGACCGCTTTTGCCCCACTCCTCGCTCTCCGCACCCGGATGACCGAGTTGGAGCACGCGATGGGTGATGCCCAGGGAGATGGCCTTACGCAGTTGATGGAGGAATACGCGGACGCGACGCACCATTTCGAGGTGGACGGCGGCTACACAATGGAACCGCGCGCCGCGCAGGTGCTCGGCGGGCTTGGCTTCCCGATTGAGATGTTTGATACGCCCGTCCGGCAGCTCTCAGGTGGTCAGAAGACGCGCGTCGCGCTCGCGAAGGCGCTCCTCGGTGAGCCGGACCTGCTGCTGCTCGATGAGCCGACGAACCATCTCGATCTCAACGCGCTCGAATGGCTGGAAACCTTCCTCCGGCAGTGGCGGCACGCCGTCCTCGTCGTCTCGCACGACCGCACCTTTCTCGACAAGACGACGGAGCGGACGCTCGACCTCTCGTTCGGCAGGTTGGAGGATTATCCCGGCGGCTACCACACGTATGTCAAACTTCGCGCCGAGCGGATGGAACGGCGGCGGAAGGAGTTCGAGGAGCAGCAGGCATTCATCGCGCGGACAGAAGAGTTCATTCGGCGGTACGGCGCGGGCCAGCGGAGTAAAGAGGCGAAGGGGCGCGAGAAGCGGTTGGCACGCGTGGAGCGATTGCACCGCCCGCAAGACCAGGAACGCCTCGCGCTCATCCTCAACCCCGCGCTCAAGAGCGGTCGGCTCGTCCTCCAGATTGACCCGATGAAGATCGGCTACGAAGATGCGCGCGGCCATCGCACAACACTGCTCGCCGTGCCCGAATTGCTGATTGAACGGGGCGAGCGAGTCGCGATGCTCGGCCCGAACGGAAGCGGCAAATCCACTCTCTTGAAGACGCTGGTCGGCGACATCCCTTCGCTCACCGGGCGGTTCCAGTTCGGCACGAACGTTCTCGTCGGCTACTACGCGCAGTCGCACGAGGGGCTGGACACGACGATGACCGTCCTCGCCACCGTCCTCGGCGCGCGGCCAATGACCGAGGAGGCAGCACGTACCTTCCTCGGTCGCTTCCTCTTTGAGGAGGACGATGTCTTCAAGCAGGTCGGCGTCCTCTCCGGCGGCGAGCGTTCGCGGCTCGCACTCGCGGTGCTGACGTTGCAGCGCGCGAACTTCCTCATTCTCGACGAGCCGACGAACCACCTCGATATCATCGCCCGCGAGGCGCTCGAAGATGTGCTGGATGAGTACGACGGCACGATCCTCTTCGTCTCGCACGACCGTGCCTTCGTGGACGCGCTCGCGTCTCAGGTCTGGATGATCGAGGGCGGCGAGCAGGACGCGCCCGCCCGGTTGCAATCGTATCTCGGTAACTACTCCGACATGCGCCGGACGCAGGAGCGGCAACGCGCCACCGCCGAAGAGCGCGCCCCGTCGAAGAACGGCGTCGCCCCGAAGAATGGTACGGTGCCGAAAGAGGCGAAACCAGTGACGCAGGCAACTGACGCGCTGCCTGCAACACCAGCGGCACCGCGAACGGTGGATGAGCGGACGCTGCGGACGCGCCGCAAACTGCTCGTGCAAGTTGAGGCGCGGGTCGGCGCGTTGGAGCAGGAACTGAATCGCCTGACGGATGCGATGAGTGAGGCGGGCAGCGACGCGGCGCGCATCACTGAACTCGGCGTCGCCTATCAGAAGGCCCAGGACGAACTGGAAAATGTCTATGCCCGCTGGGAATCGCTCGCCGCCGAATTGGACGCGCTAACGGCGGGGGTTTCCTAACCCCCGGCCCCCTTTCCGCGTCGGGAAGGGGAAGCGAGCCTTTGTGAGATCACGATGTTTGGGAAACGCCTCGGTATCGCGACGAGTCACCCCTTCCCGTGTCGGGAAGGGGGAGGGGGATAGGAAAATCCATGCCCTATATCATCGGTCTCACGGGGAATATCGCCTGCGGCAAGAGCACGGTGCGCGGGATGCTCGCGGCACATGGCGCGGCGACGCTCGACGCGGACGCGCTCGTCCATGATCTGTACATGCCGGGCGATCCAGTCTATCGCGCGGTGGTGGAGGCGTTCGGCGCGGACATCCTCGGCATGGACGCGGAGATTGACCGGCGTGCGCTCGGCCGCAAGGTGTTCGGTGATCCCGCCGCGCTCGCACGGCTGGAAGGGTTGACGCACCCGGCGGTGATCGAGCGAACATGGGCATGGGCGGCGCGACAGACCGCGCCGATCGTCGTCGTGGACGCCGTGAAGTTGATCGAGGCGGGCATTGCCGATCGGTGTGATGCCGTCTGGGTTGTCACCTGCCCACTAGCGGAAGAGCGGCGGCGATTGATGACCCGGCCCGGCATGAGCGCGGCGGAGGCGGATCGTCGGTTGGCGGCGCAAGCGCCCGAGGCGGAGAAAGTCGCCCGCGCGGCGGTCGTGATCGCGAATGGCGGCACAGTGGACGAAACACGCGCCCAGGTTGACCGCGCGTGGGCCGCGCTGCCGGTGTAATCGCCGTTATCCAGTGGCTTCGCCCCTTCGTAGCCATCACCATCGTTCTTCGATGCCCGCGAGAAAGTCCAACACTGCCGCGTTGAATCGTTCCGGCGCTTCCATGTTCGCCATATGCCCGACGCCGGGCAGGACGATTTTCTGTGCGCCGGGCACATCCCGCGCGACTTGGCCGGCGATAGCATGGAAATCGGGCAGATCGCGTTCGCCGAGTACGACGAGGGTCGGGGCGGCAATCGCGCGCAACCGCTCCGCTGCGGGTGGATCAAGCCCGCGTTGCGGGTCGCGGTTGCCCCAATGCCAGCCGGAATACTCCGTGATCATCTGTCGGAGCCGCGCCGCAACCGCCGCGTGCTCGTTTGCGGGGGCAAAGAGTGGATGATCGAGCCATGCTTCGTTCGCCGCGTCCGCGTTGAGTGCGCGGGCTGTTTGGCGCACTGCGCTCCATCGCGCGCTCCATTCTTCCGACCACCGATGACCACCGAGCGCGGCATCCACGGCGATTAATGCGCGGGTCATCGTTGGGTGGGCGAGAGCGAAATCAACCGCGACGGCCCCGCCAGATGAAAGGCCGATCACTGCGGCGCTCGTAATTGCCAGATGCTCGAGGAGCGCGGCGAGATCATCCTCGTGGGCGTACGGATCGTCGCCAACGGGTGCGGACTTCCCGAAGCCGCGCCGGTCATAGCGGATGACGCGATACTCCGCCGCGAACGGCGCACACTGGTCGTCCCACATACGCGCATCAAGCCCGTGACCGTGGATGAGTACGAGCGGCGGCCCGGAACCGACCACTTCATACTGTAGGTGCGCGCCGTTGACGTCCGCGAAGCCGTCCATTATCCCCTCCGATTCGGGGTTACGCAGTAAAGGCGTCCCAGACGGCGCGGGAGATGTCCGCGAGGACGCGCGCGCCAGCGATTGGGTCGGCCAGATTGCGGGACATGATGGCGATGGCATACGGCCCGCCCGATTCTGCTGGCGCGTAGACGATGCCGACATCGTTGCGGACGCCGTGCAGGCTGCCAGTCTTGTGCGCGATCTCGACTTCTGCCGGGAGAAGGAGCGGCAAGATCGTATTGAACTTCTGCCGCTTGAGAATGTCCACCATTGCGTCGCACGCCGCAGGGGAAGGGTCCTCACGTTGCGCGATGCGCGTCAGGAGCGTCACCATATCGCGCGGCGTGCTGACATCGTTCTCGTCGCCGACACCGAGCGCCCAGCCGCGCGCGTTTCGCGCGCCGGTGCGCAGGAGTTCGCGGTTCATCTCGTAGGTGTGCGCTGGGGTCCGCTCATCCATGCCGACCATGTCATAGAGGAGGGCGCGGATCGTTCGGGGGGTACGCGTCTCAGTCATGCCGATCTCGGTAGCAACCGCCTGGATAGACACGCCGCCGAGCAGATGATAGAGCATGTCCGTCGCCTGATTGTCCGAGACGGTAATCATCAGGGTCGCCAGGTCCCGCACGGTTGGCTGCAGGCCAACATCGAGGTCCTGCAGGACGCCCGATCCCGCCGTGCGGTGCATCTCTTCGAGCGGGATGCGTTGCGCAAGGTCTATCGCGCCCGCCGCCGCTTGCCGATAGAGGGCGAAGAGAATCGGCACCTTGACCGTGCTGGCGGTCGGGAAACGGCGCGCGGCGTTCACGTCAATCTCCCGGCCGGAGACGAAATGTCGCGCGTAGACGCCCACCTCGACCCCATCACCCGTAATGACCGAGACCAGCGTGCGGATTTGCTCTTCCACATTCGTCAGATGCGCCATCGCGCGCTCCTTTCCGTCGCAGTAGTCTTTAGTTGTTAGACTGAGGACCCGATCCCTTTCTGACTACCTACTACTGACTACTCGTTACGCCCACGCAATGCCGAGATTGATGCGCTCGCGCTCGCGGAGAATGCGCTCGCGCTCCATATAGCGGCAGATCGTCTGAATAAAGCCGGCATGGCTCCACGTCAATGGTGAGACGGAGAGGGGTGCGCCCGTCTCCGGGTGCAACTGCTCGGCGAGGACGCCACTGGTAAGGGCATGATCGGCGACCCAGGTGAGGAGTTGGAGCGGGCGTTCGAGATCGTCCATCGTGCGGGCGGAGGCGATGTACCACTCGGCGAGCCAGAGGGTGCAGATGAACCACGGATTGCCCGGCACCGTCTCCACATCGTGCCGCGTCTGATGGTAATAATCGTTGTAGTATCGCGCGATGCCGCCGACCGGCGTCTTGACCCAGAGCCGCTCCTCGATAGCCCGCATCGTCGCCACAATTGCCGGATCATCCGGTGCGAACATCTCGAAGAGGAACAGGGCCGCCTGGCTCGCGTCGAGGGTTGGGTCCTGGCGCAGTTCGCCGCCGGCGTTCACGGAGACCATGCGCACGAAGCGCCCGCGATCCGGATCGAGCATGTACGTGCGCACGGCCACCTTCATTGCATCGGCGGCCTCGCGGTAAGTCTGCGAGAGATCGCGCTCGTTGAAGAGGTCGGTAAAGTTCGCCGCCGCCTGTAAACCCGCCCAGACCGTGGAGGCACCGAAGGCCGTGACGCCGTATCGTTCCTCCCAGAGGTCGTGAGAGGGTTGCGGGAGGCCAGTGTTCGGATCACTGTACGAGAGCAGGAAGTCCGCCGCCGTCTTGATGAGGCCCCGGTACATCGTGGCGATGAATTCGATATCGCGCGCCTTCCGGTAATGATGCCAGAGGCCGGCGATGACGAGGCCGGTGCTGTCCTCCTGGATCGGCAGTTGCATGCGGCCCGTCGCATCCGCCCACGGATGCCACGAGGAAGCGAGGCGACCGCGCGGCGTATATTTGTGCAGGAAGTAGCCATTTTTGTCCATGATGCGCTGGCAGAACTCGTAGAAACGGCGGGAGAGATGGCTGTAGCCCGCGCTGTCCAGCGCCATGCTGACGAGCGCGCCATCGCGCGGCCAGACATACGAATAGGTATCGGCGGAATCCTTCGTGATGTCGGAGTCATTCGCGGCGACGATTGCGCCGCCCTCGTCCGTCTGCGTGCGGATCGTGAGCAGTGATCGTTTGTAGATGCGTTGCAGCCGCTCAGGCAAGTTGCCGAAATCCGTCTCCTCTTTGTTCACCCAGGAGCGCCAGAAATCCCGCGTTCGCTTGAGGAAGGCTTCCGGCCCCCGGCGCACCGTCTCGTCGTTCAGGTTGTTCACATCGTCATACGATGTGCCCGCGATCAGCCAGTGGAGGAAGACGGCGCTGCCATTCGCGGGAACCGCCTCGTGATGGAGCGCGACGGTGCCGTCAATCGCCCCCTGCGCGATCATGTTGCGGCCAAGCATGCCATCCTCGGCGTCGCGCCACGTCCCTTCGGCGCCGCGCAACTCCTTAACGCCCGTCGCCCATGAGGTGATGCCGGGAATACCCGCCACCGTACCACCCGCAAGGAAGTAGCGATCGTCCTTGTAGAAAATGAGCGCGTCGGTGAATGGATCGAAATAGACCGTGTCGCCAACGCCGTTGCCGGAGATATGAAAGTCGTAGTGATAGAAGAGACGTACCGCGCGCGGATCGTCAGCGTGATTCGTGACATGAAATCGCCGGACGAGGAGTGGCCGGTTGAAGTCCACCGCGTCCTGACAGACAAGCGTAATATTGAGGCGCGGGTGATGGAGGGTCACGGACGTGACGAGCGTATCCACGCCGTATTCCATCTGCCGCTGCCACTCCCGGTCCGTGAACCAGGCGAACTGGCCGTCCACCCAGATACCGGTGCGGCAGGGGTAGCCCATCGTGTGATTTTCCTGCCCAACATTCGGATAGTAGATGTCCCGGATCTCGTATGAGAGGTCGAAACCGATGAGTAGCCCACCATTCACGATCGGCAAATCGCGCGGCATGAGCGGCATACCCTTTCTACAGTTCATATCACTGCCGCGCACTGCAGTGCGCGGCAGTGTGGGGTTTTCTGCCCGTCGCTTTGCGAGCGACGGCGTTAGCGCAAGACCGCCGTCCCGCGCGGTTCGAGGGTGTATGCCGCGGGCCGGCGGTTCGCGAGCGAGGGCACTTCGATCCGGTGTTTCGCGACGAGCGCGGTATCTATCTCCGTGACGACAACGCCCACACCGTCCGACGCCTGCGCCGTGACAGTCCCCCAGGGGTCAATCACCAGCGAGCGACCATAGGAGGCGGCGTGCGGCTCCGATGGCCCCCACTGCGCGGCGGCGAGCATCCATGCCTGATTCTCGATTGCCCGCGCGCGCAGCAAAACTTCCCAGTGATCCTTGCCGGTATAGAGGGTGAAGGCGGCGGGATTACAAAGCACTTCCGCGCCCTGTAAGGCGAGAAGGCGGTACAACTCGGGAAACCGGAGGTCGTAGCAGATCGCGAGACCGAAGGTGATTCCCTCGATTTCCACGGTCACGATCTCATCACCGGGCGCGACGCTGTCCGACTCCTTTGCGCTCACCTTGCCGGGGATTTCGATGTCGAACAGGTGGATCTTCCGATACTTCGCGATGATCTCACCGGCCGGGTTGAAGACGACCGCCGTGTTGCCATACTTGCCGGGCGACTCGGTCTTCTCGACCAACGAACCGGCGTGCAGATAGATGCCTTGCCGCCGCGCCAGCGCCGCGAAGCGATCCGTGAGCGGGCCGGGGATACTCTCCGCGCCCTCCTGATATCCCTCTGTCGGGCCGAGGTATGGCGCATGCTCCGGTAGCATGACGAATCGCGCTCCCCGCGCCGCCGCTTCCCCGACGAGCCGTTCAATCGCCGCAATGTTCGCCGTGCGGTCGCTCTGTGTATTGAGTTGTACGAGACCAATGCGAAGGATTGCCATGTCGCTTCCTCTCTGCCGTCACCGGCCTCGTGCGGCACGCGCGCCCGGGCGCGATGCTGAAAAGTCCATCACTGAAACCAGTGCGCTCATCATACCGCGACGCGGAACATCGGCAAGAAGCCCTGCGGGCATACGCCGCTGCAAGCCTTCGCGGGCCACCGTGCGCCCGTTGCCAATCCCCTACACCGCAATGCCGAGCAGGAGCAGGAGTAGTTGGAACGCGACGGCAGCGATCAGCGACCCCGAACGGAGCCGGATCCAGGCCACCGCGAGGGCGACCGCAAGGCTGATGAGCGCATAGGTGAGGATGAAGGTGAGTGGATGCGCGACATTGCTTGCCAGGATGGTGCAGGCATTCCAGATCGCCAGGGCGACGCCATAGAGTACGCCGGTAGTAATGGTCGCCCGTGTCGCGGATTGGAAGGTGAAGACTCCGCGCTGCAGGTAGCCGATAAACAGAACCCCCCCGACCGCCTTGGCAAAGAGCAGGATGAGAAGGTAGGGGATCGCGTAGAGGGCGGAAACGCCGCGTGCAAGCACGGTGAGCAGCAGCGAGAGGAAGAGCATCACCAGAAAACCGGCGATGATCGCTAATGCTCCCGTCACCCAGCCATCGCGCCGCTCACCGCTCGCCCGCTGCTCCCAGAGGGCGAGGATGGTGATTGGGTGCAGTTCGGATGGCCGGTCGTGGAAGGCGGCGCGCCAGTTGCGCAAGAGGAGCGCGAGCGCGACGAGGGCGCACGTCGCACTGGCGATAAACGCAATAACAAGTCGCACGGTGCCGGAGACGCCGGCGGAACGGCAGATCAGGTCGAGGATCGCGGGGATGAGCGCGAGGATCGCGAACGGCACGATGGTCGTGGCGAGCAATGTCTGACGGCTCACATAGAGCGGTGCCGGCTCCGGCGCCACTGCCGCGCGTTCGTCCGTTTCCAGCGCGTCGGTCTCGACGGTGTTCATCTGATAGGTGCCGGCTTGCACCTCCGCGATCGTGCGCGGGACGGCGGGCACGCGGGAATGATCGGCGATTTTGCGGGCGCCGGGGCGAGCGCGGACCTTCGCGGGAGCGGTGTCCGTCTCCGTCGGTGGGGCGGGCAACGTCGCGCTCGATTCCGGCAGCATCTCGTCGTCCGGGTCGGCGGTTAATTCCTCCTCTGTTCGCGCCGGGAGCGATGGAGCGAGATCGGCGAGCGGGGTGCGCGTGGCGTCGGCTTTGGCGCGGTGACGGCGGGAGGACAACGAAGGCTCCTTTACGCGGTATGTGCATGGTCAGCAAAGACCGTCCGCGGCCTTTCCTGTAGGTGCGAGTATACCATTCGATGGGCCCGCGGAAACGACACGGGTGGCTCTGGTGTGTACAATGTGGTTATGGATGAGCAGCGATTGACCCATTTTGATGCGAGTGGCCGGGCGCACATGGTGGATGTGGGCGCGAAGGCGGAGACGGAGCGCATCGCCGTGGCGCGCGGCACGGTGGAGATGCAGCCCGAGACACTGCGGCTGATCCTCGAGGGGCGGGCGAAGAAGGGAGATGTGCTGGCGGTCGCGCAGGTTGCCGGAATCATGGCGGCGAAACGGACGCACGAATTGATCCCGATGTGCCACCCGCTCCTGCTCACGGGCATCGAGGTCTCCTTTGAGCCGGACGAAGCGGCGAGCGCGCTGCATCTCACTGCGACGGTGCGAACGTACGGGAAGACTGGTGTGGAGATGGAGGCGCTGACGGCCGTCAGCGTTGCCGCCCTAACCGTCTATGATATGGTCAAGGCCGTTGATCGGGGCATGACAATCACGAATGTCCGGCTTGCCGAGAAGCGTGGCGGCAAGAGTGGTGATTTCGTTCATCCCGGTGAGTCAGCGCGGTAAGCGATGAAATGGAGTGGCGATGCCTTGCGTCATCGGGCTGTTCGCCCCTATACTGACGCATGCACGGCAACGCGTCGTGATTGATAGAGTAGGGAAGAGGCATGGCGGCACGGACACCGAAAGCACCGAATAAGGCACCGGGCAAGGAGAGCGGCGCGAAGAAGCCCACGCCGGTGCCGACCCGCGCGCAACTGAAGGCGATGGAAGCGCGTGCGGCGAGCGCGGCACGCGCCACGGCATTCGCGCGCGGCGGCGATATGGATGACGTGTCGAACGATGGCGGGACAACGACCGCCACGCGGAGCGCGCGATCCATGCGTAATGCCAGTCGCTCCGGCGGGCGCACGAGCGCGAATCGCCATGCCGCCTCTTATCCGATGCCGGAGTTCTCCGTCCGTACGGAGATGGAGTATCACCGGCGTGATCTCATCCTCCTGCTTCTTGTGGCGGCGGTCCTCGTCGTCATCTATATCGTGCTCTGGTTCTTCCTGCACTGATCCGTGCCAGCCATCAGCAAGGCAAAAAGAAACGGGGCCAGTCCGACGACTGCCCCGTTTTCTCTATGTCTCGATGCTATCCGATTTCGTCCTCGTCGTGGGGGCGGCGAGATTCGTCAATCAGTTCCTCATCCTCGACGATCTCATTCTCCTCGGCATCCGGCTCCAACTCTTCCTCTTCATCGTCCTCAATCTCATCGTCCGTATCGTCGTCATACAACCCCGGTTCAAGGGTTGGGCGGCGGAGATCGCGCGTGTAGGCGCGCGGGACGTTGGCGGGCTTGCCGCTGGTTGGGAAGGAGAGCCGGCCGCTATTTTCCGGGCTGCGGAAGGTCTCGCGCACGACGATGCGGAGCGCGCCATCGAGGACCGCCGCGACCGCCGCCTGATACTGGTTGCCGTTCGCCATCATCGCCGACAGCCGGTGGCCGACGCGTGCCGGGAGAAAGCCGATGAACTCGCCTTCCCAGTTATAGACGCCGACCGATTCGCCCTGCTGCCGCAGTTCGAGATGATCGCCGGAAATCAGCTTCGAGAGTGTCGTCTGCGCGACCGCGCTTTCGACCAGTTGCATCGCCGACTGGCCCGGCTCCTCGATGAACATCGCCTGGCGTGCCTGCGGCCGCGCCTCGCGCACCGCGCCGTTCATATCGGTGGGCTGCGTGCTCAGGAGTTCCATCCGCGCGACGTTCTTGCGCGCGATGGGGTTCGTCGGTTCGATCTCCAGCACCTTCTGATAGATGTCCCGCGCCTCGCTATAGCGGTGCTGTTCCGCGAATGCCTTACCGAGGCGGTTCATCGCCTCGAAGTCGCGGGGGAACCGCGCGAGGATGTCGCGGTTCACCTGCTCGGACTCCTCCCAGCGGCCCTCGCCCGCCAGTTCCAGCGCCCGCTCGACGAGCCGTCGCTTCCCTTGTGCTCGATTCGGGGTATCTACCATGCGCGTGCTGCCTCCTGATATATTGACTAAACCGATTGAACCGCAGAGACGCAGAAAACGCGATGAAAGAAGAAACATGTTTTCCTCAATTGCGTCTTTGCGTTCGCTGATCTCGTACGCTTTCCTTCTCTGTATCTCTCTGCGTCTCTGCGGTTCAACTGCTTTCCTATTGACGGACGAGTTCCCAGACCATATGCGGGAGTTGCGGGCGGATCAGTTTCTCCAATGCCAGCCGCACCGCCGCAGTCGAACCGGGGATTGAGAAGACGATCCGGTTGCGGTATACCCCCGCCGTCGCGCGGGACATGATCGCCGCCGGGCCGATCTCCGCGTAACTGAGCGCGCGGAAAATCTCTCCGAAACCGACAAGCCGCTTCTCCAGGACGCGATCAATGACATCGAAGGTCGTGTCCCGCCGGGCGATGCCAGTGCCGCCATTGAAGATGATCGCATCGCACGCCGGATGGCTCGTCGCCTCATTCAATGCGGTGTGGATGCCCTCCCCATCGTCCTTAATGACGCGATAGAAGGCGATGGTATGACCGTCCGCACGGAGAGATTCGCGCAGGAGCCGCCCGCTCACGTCCGTCTCCTCGGTGCGTGTGTCGCTGACGGTGATGACCGCGACGCGGACGGAAGGAATCTCTGCCGCCGCGCGCGCCTCATGCTGCGCCGCGCTCGTCTCGCCGCTCCCGCTCACGCCGTTGCTCCAACGAGCGGTACGACCGGCACGCCCTCAACGGCAGTCAATTCCCCTTGCAAAAACCACGGCGTCGCCCGCGCGATGCGGACATGCACCATCTGGCCGAGACGGTTCGTGCTATCCGCGAAGAAGACGAGTTTGTTCCCTCGCGTCCTGCCCCGCCAGCGGCCATCGCCCTGACCGTCCACAAGCACTTCCATCTCGTCGCCAACCAGACGGTCGTTCTGTTCCTGCGAGACGCGCTCCTGCAATCGCTCGACCGCCTGATGGCGCGCCAGTTTCACCTCGCGCGGCACATCGTCCTCCCAGCGTGCGGAGGCAGTACCCTTGCGGGGGGAGTACATCGCGACATGCGTCACATCACAGCGGACATCTTCCAGCAGGCGCAAGGTGTTCTCGAATTGCGCGTCTGTTTCGCCACAGAAGCCGACGATAATGTCCGTGGCGATCGTCGTCTCCGGCATGATCGTGCGGATCGCCGCGATCTGCCGCCGGTAATCATTCGCGGTGTAGTTGCGGCGCATACGGCGGAGCACTTCGTCATCGCCCGCCTGCACCGGCAAGTTGATGTGCTCGCAGACCTTCGGCAAATCCGCCACGGCATGAACGATGCGCTCGGACATATAGGCGGGGTGGGAAGTCAGGAAGCGGATACGATCAAGGCCCGGTATATCGTGGATCGCCTCGAGCAAGTCCGCGAGGTCGGTGCCGTCCTTGAAGTCGTAGCCGTAGCGATCCACGATCTGGCCGAGCAGCGTCACTTCGCGCACGCCGCGCGCCGCCAGTTCGCGCACTTCCGTTTGCAGATCAGCAATCGGACGCGAGCGTTCCTTGCCACGGCGGTAGGGGACGATGCAGTACGAGCAGACCTTGTTGCAACCCATGATGATCGGGACGAACGCCGTCACTTCCGGCGCCGTGTTCTCTGGCAGATAGTAGTGCGGCAGGGCGGCGAGATCGTCATCCATCTCCGGGACGATTCGGCCCAGTTCCTCCAGCGCGGCAGGCTCGAAGACGAGATCGAGAACGGGGAACTGTTTCATCAGTTCCTCCTCATGCTTCGTCGCCATGCAGCCGGTGAGAGCGATCTTGAGAGCGGGGTTGGCGCGCTTCAGTTTATAGAGCGAGCCGATCTTGCCCTTCACCTTATCTTCGGACGCCTGCCGGACGACGCAGGAATTGAGCACGATCACATCCGCCTCGTCCTCTGTCTTTGCCGCGCCGAGGCCGGCGTGCTGGAAGGCGGCGGCCATCTGGTTCGTTTCCGCGACATTCATCTGGCAGCCAATCGTCCAGATATAGTATTTCTTATCAGTCGTTGGGGCCTCGTCTTCCGGCATCGCGGCCGGTTCCTGCGCCCACATCGGCATGATCGGTGTGCTGGTGCTCATTCTTCGTGCCCCCGCGTCTCGCGGTAATGTTTGCGTCGCACGCGCGAATAGCGCGGACGCCCCGCGCTCGAACGACGAGTATACCACGACTTTTCGGTTTCCGGCACGGTATTAGCCGAAAATGTCGCGCACGGGGACGCGCCAACCGGGCAACGCGGGTTCGGCGTCCGCGATCTGTTCCAGATTGAAGACAGTCGGCGTGTCGAAGTGCTCGGCGCGATAGGAGGCGATTGTGCAGGCGACTGGATCAACATCCCAGACGACAACCGTGCCCGCAGCGAAATACTCGGCACGTTTCGCCCGATAGGCGCGGTTCGCGGCATTGCTGCGAACCGCCTTCCGACCGCATCTCGGCGGCAAAGAGCGGCGCGCCATCAACGAAGCGCATCCTGTGTTCCGGCGCGGCGCGTGCGAAGGAAGCGTCGGGGCTGAATGAGCGACGATGCGGCAGATTGACGATAAAGGCGATGCCATCGGTTAGCGCGTACCCATTTTCCGCTCGCCGCTCGTATTCGCGTAAGGCGACGAATATCTCGCCCGCAACGCGGCTTGGCAGAAAGCCCGTCGGTGACATGCGCACCAACGTTCCGTCAATCAGTTCGTGCATCGTGTCGTCCGGCGCGTTGGCGAGGTCTTCAATCGTCGCTTCGGTTTTCGTTGCCATACCGAGTATCCCACCATATTACCGTCAGTATACCCGATTACCCGCGCGGCGTACGCTGTTTTCCTTGCTTTGCAAGGGTAGGTGCGATGTGATGCTGGAATGTAGATTGACTTTGCGCCTTCCGGTCGCTATAGTGAACGGCACGGTGGGGCGCGAGACCCCGCGCCGCACGCCAGATCGAGGAGGCTCCACGCGTGAAACTGATTATCGCCGTCGTCCAGAATGAAGACGCCGATAACGTCGTGGATGCGTTACTCGAAGCCGAATATCGCGCGACCCGGCTCGCCAGCACCGGCGGCTTCCTGCGGCGCGGCAATACGACGATCATGATCGGTGTGCAGGATGAGCAAGTGGACCCCGTGCTCGACCTCATCCGTGGGCAGGCCCGTTCTCGCCAGTCGGGCGAGTCGAACGCGCCGGTGCAGACCGCCGCCGCCACCGTCTTTGTCCTCGATCTCGAAGATTACCAGCGACTGTAGGGAACCTCCCCCCCCTGCCCCCCTCCCTCCGAGAGAAGGGGGTGATCATCCGTGTCTGACGGGCACGCATCATCCGGCGTTTCTCTCGATTGGCCCCGGCGCACGTTGGACGGTGGCGACGATGCTCGCGGGCGTACCCGTGCGACTTTCGTGGGATTTGTTGTTGATCTTCGTGTTGCCGGTCGTCGGGGCGATCACGAAGGGCACGCCCTACGGTGTGGAGGGGAGCGCGGCTGCCGTATGGGCAATCGTGGCAGGCGCAATCGGTATCGCGTTCATTGGCTCGGTCGGGGCGCATGAGTTCGCGCATGCCCTCGTCGCGCGGCGCATCGGGCTACCGGTCCGCTGGGTGAAACTCTCGCTGCTCGGCGGTGCGGCGGAAATCTCCGCCGACCGGAGCACGCCCGCCGATGAAGTCGCGGTCGCGCTGGCTGGGCCGGGCGTCAGTTTCCTGCTCGGTGTGGTGACAGGTCTGCTGGCGCTCGCCAGCCATGAGCGGAACGGACCACTCTTCGCGCTCTGCATCGCACTCGCGATTATGAACGGCATGCTCGTCGTATTAAATCTCCTGCCGGGCTTCCCGCTCGATGGCGGGCGGATCGTGCGCGCGTTCGCGTGGTATGTCGCGGACGATCTCATGCAGGGGACGCGTATCGCCGCCGGGTATGGGCAGGTACTGTCGTGGGCATTACTCGCACTCGGCGCGGTGGTCACCTTTTATTCACCGGTCTTCGGCCTGTGGATTATCCTCGTTGGCTACTATATCGGGCGGGCGGGGCGGCTCTCATTCGTGCAACTGCTCTGGCAGGAGACGAGCCAGGAGATTCCGCTCGTCGCGATCACCGGCCCCGGCCCGCTGATCGCGCCCGGCAAGATGATCGGTGATGTCGTGGATGTATTCCTGTCAGACCGGCTCAGCGGTCCCCGGCCCGTCGGCGCGGACGGCGTCGTGCTCGGTGTGTTGGACCTCGACACGAATGTGCGCAAGGTGCCGCGCCCGCTCTGGATGGAGACGACCGTTCGCGACGCGATGACGCCGGTTGATGCCTTGCCCCGCCTGACGCTCTCAAGCGACCTGACGCTCTATGACGGCCTGCGGCTGTTGGAACAAACCGACGCACGAACAATCGCCGTCGTCAATGAAACGGGCAGTGTCGTTGGCCTCGTCACGCGCGAGCGCGTGGACCGCTGGGTCCGCTCTCGTCTGCGCGAAACCGGCTTCCGCGTCAAAAAGCCGCCCCGGAGGCCATTCTAGCCAGGACTGAGGACTGAGGACTGAGGACTGAGCATTTTGCTCCCCTTCTCCTTTGCCGTCGGGCAAAGGAGAAGGGGCCGGGGGGTGAGGTTTCCCCTGTTATCCCGGAATTCCCGAGGCCGAGGCGAGCGGCGCGGTGATTACCCCGCCGTCGCCATCAGCCATCGGCTCGCGCGGGGTGGCGCGGATGTAACGCAGGGGATTATAGGAGAACGAGAATTCCTGCGTCGTCAACGGATCGGCGAACTCACGAATCTCCCAGTTGCCATCCGGGTAGAGGAGGGCGACCGCGCGCGCGATCATCTCCGCCTCCGCGAGATCAAGGAAGACATTCCGCTGAAACTCGTTGCCGACGACTTCCTGAACCATCTGCAATCGGGGCCGGCTGATGACGATATAGCAGCGCGTCGCCTCAATCTGGCGCGTCGTGTTAATCGGAACCTGCGTGTAGCACGTGATGTCGCCCTCAACCTTCGCCTGGCAGGAGAGCCGCAGCGGCGCGGCCTTCAGTTTGCGAATTTCGGCGTTCGTGCGATCCGAGAGGTTCCACTCCGGCTCGACCTCGACTTTGCAGGTGCCACAGAGGCCATGGCCGCCGCAATTGAGGAACTTGGCAGGGAAGCCATAGACATCAATGCCGTTATCGAGCGCCGCGCGGCGCAGGTTCGCGCCATACGGCACTTCGATAGTGCGATTCTCATTGGGAAAAAAGACCTTCGGCATCGCTTTGATCTCCGTTGACCGGCCGGCGCATGGCGCGGCCGCAACGGCGCGGACGCGCGATATCTGTAGCGTAGCACAATCGCTGCCCGGAGGGAACGGCGTGCGGAACACGTGGCCCTCGTTATCAGTCGGAATGGGCGTTGACAGCACCGTGTCGGATCGCGTAGACTGCCATGCGCTGCGGGCCGCGTGGCCCGTCTTTGCGATGCCTTTCCGCTCTATCCACGCGTGGCCTGCACCGCCGCGCGATCACGGTGATGGGGCGATGTACTCCACGGAAAGGGAGGAACGGTGCGCAAGTACGAAATGATGACTGTCTTTGCCCCTGATATCGCGGAAGAGGAGATGCCAGGCGCCCTTGAACGGGTGTCCGGTTATATCACCACCGGTGGTGGTGAAGTCTCCGAACTGGTCACGACCTCGCCCTGGGGTCGCCGCCGTCTCGCATATCCGATCCGCGATTTTCGCGACGGTTTCTATGCCCTCTATCACTTCACGCTCGATCCTGAGGGCATCGGTGCGCTTGAGCGTGACCTGGGCCTGAATGGCCAGGTGCTGCGTAGCCTGGTGACGTCCTTCGTGGAACCGAAGCCAAAGAAGGCGAAGAAATCCGCCGAGGGCGAGGCGGCAGAGGGCGAGACGACCGAAGGCGAGGCAATTACCGCGCCGAGCGGCGCGAGCATGGACACCGATGCTGATCTGACCACGGGGCCGCAGGGTGAGGATCTGACCGAACCGCCGACGGCGGAAACGCCCGCTGCCGAGGATGAGAGCGAGAGCGAACCCGCCCGCGTATAAGGGCCAGGGAGGAGCACGGCGATGGCACGATACAGTGTCAATAAGGTGATTCTGGTCGGCAATCTCGGGCGCGAGCCGGAGTTGCGGTACACGCCGAGCGGCCAACCCGTTGCGAACTTCAGCCTCGCGACCTCGCGCGGGCGGACGGATCCGAACGGCAACTGGACGGACGAAACAGAATGGCATCGGATCGTCGCATGGGAGCGGCTCGCGGAGACAGCCAGCCAGTATCTTCATAAGGGAAGCAAGGTGTACGTCGAGGGCCGCATTCAGTCCCGAAAATACACCGATAACCAGGGGGTCGAACGGACATCGTTTGATATTGTCGCGAACGACCTCACGCTGCTCGATCGCCGCCAGGAGAGCGGTGAGGGCATGGACGACTGGGGCGATGGGACGAGCGCGCAACCGCAACGCCCTCAACGCCCGCAGCAGCAGAAGAAGCCAACCGGCGATGACGAGACCTTCGCATCAGAAGAATTCGACGATGTGCCCTTTTAGGCGCCAGGCGTCAGGGACCAAGAACGCATACGTTTCAGGAGGAATAGCCCGTGGCTGATGAGCAACGCCCGCAAGGGGCATCGAATGAGAGTGCGCCGAGTGATTCCCGCCCCCCCCGTTCTGACGACCGCCGTGGTGATGGCGGTGGTGGCCGCCGGGTCGGTGGCGGCGGAGGCGGCGGCCGGTTCGGTGGCGGCGGCGGAGGTGGCGGCCGGTTCAGTGGCGGTGGTGGTGGCCGCCGCCGCGTGGACATTTTTGCCGCCGATGGCGTGGATGAGATTGACTACAAAGATGTCGCCCGCCTACGCCGGTTCCTCTCGGAGCGGGGCAAGATCGAGCCGCGCCGCAAGACCGGCCTCTCCGCAAAGCGCCAGCGCGCGCTCGCCGTCGCGATCAAGCGTGCGCGGCATCTCGCGCTGCTGCCTTTCGTTTCCGGTGGCCGCCAATAATACCCGAGGACTAAGGGAATAGGGCTAAGGACTACGTGCGACGATTCCCGCTTAGTCCTTAGTCCTTAGTCCTCAGCCCTCGCTCCAGAGGAGCGCTATGCCGCGCAATTCCCGTCGTGATTCGATCCTTGCCGCCCCGCCATCCGGGCCGGATGCCCGCCGCCGCCGGTCGCGCCGCGAGCGCGAGGCGCGGCAGCGGAAGATCCTCTTCGTCAGCATGTCCGTGCTCGCTGTCCTGTTGCTGTTCATTATTGGCTTCGGGACGTTGCGCTATTACTATCTCATCCCGAATCAGGTCATCGCGACCGTGAACAGCCACAAGATTATCCGCAGCGACTACTGGAAGGTGCGCCGCAATACGCTGCTCGACCGGCTTCAGCAGTATGCCTTTCAGGCGCAGTCCGGGCAGGGAGACACCCAACAGATCCAACTTCAGGCGCAGAGCGCGCAGAACGAGATCACGAACATCCGCAGCGCCCCCGTAGACCCGACGACCCTCCAGACCATGACCGAAGATTGGATCGTTCTGGACGGATTGCCCGACATCGGTGTGACGATCACGCCCGCCGAGATAGACGAGACGGTCGCGGAGCGGTTCTCGCCTGTTCAACTCAATTCGCCAACTCCCTCACCGACCTTGAATCCGACTAAACAGGCGACCGCCGATGCCGCCACCGCCCAGGCAACACAGACCTCTGTTGCCATCGAGCAGGGTGCGACCGTGACCGCACAGGCGAATGCCACTGGCACGGCGACCGCATCGGCCCTCACGCCGACGCCGAATACGCCGCCGACGGCGACCGCCCCACCGACCG
>JAICJW010000595.1 GCA_025928215.1 Chloroflexia bacterium
CACAACATCACGATCAAGGAGTTGAAAAAGACGAGCGAGACGTATGACGCAGGCAAGGGTGGCGACTTCAAGGTAGATTTGCCGGCGGGCACGTACACAGTGATCTGCGACATTCCCGGTCACGAGCAACTTGGCATGCACGTCATGCTCACCGTTGGTGGCAATGCGGCCTCGACTGGCACGGTCGCTGCAGCGCCGGTCACTTCTGTGGCAGATGCCGGATTGATCGCAACGAAGCCCGACGAGCGCACATAGAACCGCTGCGTAGCAACGAGGAGACGACGATGTTGAGTGTACTGACAAGCATTGCGGCGTGGGAAGCGAACATTACGGTCGAGTTGCCGCTGATGTTTGGTATGGTCGTCGTCGGCATCGTCCTGATCTGGCTGATTCAGAAACTGACGGGCGGCTACGACAAGCGCGGCGACTAACAAACGGACGAACCCGATACGTCGTACGACGGCCCCCGATTATTGCAATCGGGGGCCGTCGTCGCGTTGCCATCAAGTCACGATCATGTGGCGGATTTCTTCGGCGATGTCGACTCGCTCTCCGCGCCCTCCGTGTCCATGTCAAGCGGTGGCTGCGCGGCGAGATCGTCCGTGGCAATCACCTTTCCCCCGGGAGGATGAGGGTGATGACGCTTCGTTAAGTGGGAGCGAAGCAGCTCAGTATCGCGCGTGCGTTCGCGCTCGTTGAATGGCGTCGCCCAGAGGCCACCGAGCGCGCCGGCGACACAATAGAACACGTCCTTACCGAAGTTGCTCCAGGAATCGAGTTTCCCGAGCGCGCTCAACCCGGCGGTATTGGCGATGTGAATCTCGTCCAGTCCTTGCTTGCCGAGCCAGATGAGGAAAATGTAGAGGATCGCGACCGTCGCCCCCTGAATGCCCTCGAACCGCCGCCCCAACCGCCCCGCCACGAAACCGCCGCAGAGCAGCGAGACCATTGTGAGCATATCCACCGGCCCGGATTGTACTTGCAAGCCGATGCGCGATAGTAACGGTGTCAGCACGAGCGTGCCGACCGCCGCGACGAGAAAGCCGACCAGAACCGCCGTCCAGCGTACGCGGATTGGCAAGAGCATGCATCCTTTCGAGGAACGGGCGAAGCGAAACACGCCATCGCCCTGACCGCGTGACCGCGACCGTGCGATAATCGTATCACAGGCGCGCCGGCGATGGCTGGCAGCGGCACACGTGTTGTCGGATAGGTAGTATTGGTACGATGGCTTCATTCTATTGGTGCGAGACATGCCACCGCGTCTATCCCGCCGGTCGTATCGAATCGGGCAGATGCCCGACCGGTCATAGCGACCTCACACCGGTCGGGCGGTTCGGCGGCATGATTAAAGGATTCATCGCGGCGGGCGGCCTCGAGGAGCGGTCCGAGGCGCAGATACGGCACCGGCAGTTGATCCACGCCCTGTGGTCGCAGGATGAGCGTGACCAGCAGTTCTATCAATTACTGACGCCACCCGTCTCCTTCTCCCGATTCGTCAAGCGCATGGACGAACTCCATCTGCGTGGCGTTGATGAGGGATGGATGCGCATCATCATGCCGGTCTCGCCGTTCGCCCCCGCGTCGGCCTATGG
>JAICJW010000199.1 GCA_025928215.1 Chloroflexia bacterium
CCGCAAGGTGCAGGAAATTATCGCGGAGCAGTTTCCGGTCAGTTTGAAAATCGGCGCCATTGCGACGCTCGTTGCCTTCGTTGGCGGCATCCTGCTTGGCGTCCTCGCGGCGGTCAATCAGAATGGTCCGCTCGATTATCTCAGCACGTTGGTCGCGATCTTCGGCGCGAGTCTGCCGAACTTCGTTGCGGCCTTCTTACTCCTCTTTTTGACGGTCATTATTCTTCCCGGCACCTTCCATATTAACTTAGGCTTCAAGACGACGTGGTCGGGATCACCGAAAGATTATGTCTTGCCAGTCATCTCGCTTGCGGTCCTCCCATTGGCGACGATTGCCAGTTACACGCGGGCGAGTATGCTCGACGCGATCCGTTCCGATTACGTCCGCACAGCCCGCGCGAAGGGCGTCGGTGAGCGGCGCGTGATTGGCCGTCACGTCCTCAAAAACGCGCTCATGCCGGCGATCACGCTCGTGGGGCCGATCTTCGCCGGTATTGGCACCGGGACGTTCGTTGTCGAGCAGACATTCGGCATCCCCGGTATCGGCAAGTATTTCGTGACGAGCCTGAGCAACCGGGATTACCCGATGATTATGGCGGTTTTCCTACTGTTCGGCGCGTTCCTCACCGTGATGACACTCGTCTTCGACGTCGTCTACGGCATGATTGACCCGCGTGTTCGCTTCGTCGGTCGCCGGTAGGCGGAAGGAGTTTCTCCGTGGCAACCTCTGATCGCAGCGAACTTCAACCCGGAATACCCATTATGCCGGCAACAGCCGATACGGAGTCCATCGCGCTGCCGCTCGTGGAAGAGCAACGCGTCAAGCAATCCAGCCTGTTGAAGGACGCCCTGTACCGCCTCTTTCGGAACAAACTTGCAGTCCTCGGGCTTGCGTTCATTCTGCTCATCCTCTTCTGCGCGGTCTTCGCGAATATCATCTCGCCCTATGGCTTCGCGGAAAAAGTGCCCGGCGAGTTCTATCGTACCCGCCCGAACTACTGGTTCCCGTTTGGCACCGACAATGTGGGCCGCGACGTATTCACCCGGATCGTCTTTGGCGCACGCACCTCAATGATCGTCGGCTTCGGCTCTGTCGCCCTCCAATTGGTGATCGGTATCTTTATCGGTTCCGTGGCGGGCTATTTCGCCGGGAATATGGACACCGGCCTGATGCGGATAACCGATCTCTTCAACACATTGCCGCCGCTGTTGATCGCGATCATCCTGCTTGCGGCATTTGGCCCGAGTATCTTCAATATCGTCTTCGCGATTAGTATCACCAGTTGGGTAACGATCGCGCGGCTGACGCGCGGGCAGATGCTATCGCTCCGGGAACTCGACTATATCAAGGCGGCGCGAACGGCGGGAGCGGGTGGGACGTACATCATTGTGCGCCATCTCTTACCGAACACGCTGACCCCGCTCATCGTCTCGACGACCTTCGCCATTCCGACGGCGATCTTCGCGGAAGCGTTCCTCTCCTTTATCGGCATCGGCATTCGCCCACCGAATCCATCGTGGGGGGACATGGTCGCGGAGGGGCAACAGTTCCTGCGCAGCGATCCGCACCTGGCGATCATCCCGATCATCTGCGTCATGCTGACGATGCTCGCGTTCGTCATGCTCGGCTACGGCCTGCGCGACGCCCTCGACCCGAAGGGCAACAACTAAGAGAAACGAGTAGCAAGTAACAAGTAACAAGTCGAAAGGGTATCGCGTTTGCGACGTTAATCACTTGTTGCTTTCGACTTTTGACTGTGGAGGTATGGGGTGGTTGAGACGGCAACATCACGCGCGATGGCGGCAAAGGGCGCGGGTGATGGCAATGGGAAGAAACCGATTCTCGAAGTGGACGGGTTGAAGACGCAGTTCTTCACGCGTGCGGGGATCGTCTACGCGGTGGATGGCGTCTCGTTCTCCGTGGATGAGGGAGAGACGGTCGGCATCGTCGGGGAATCCGGCTGCGGCAAATCCGTTACGTCGCTCTCGATGATGCGCCTCGTGCCCAACCCGCCAGGCCGGATCGTGGATGGTCAGATCACCTTCCGCGTGGACGATACGGTCTATGACATCCTCTCCATGGATGATTCGGAGATGCGCAAGGTCCGCGGGCATCATATGGCGATGATTTTCCAGGACCCGATGACCTCGCTCAATCCGGTGCTGTCAATTGGATTTCAACTGACCGAGCCGCTGATGTTGCATCTCAAGATGTCGAAAGAAGAGGCGCGGCAGCGAGCGATTGAATTGATGAAACAAGTCGGCATTCCCGGTGCGGAGGAACGGCTCGACTCCTATCCGCACCAGTACTCCGGCGGCATGCGGCAGCGGGTGATGATCGCTATTGCCCTCGCCTGCAACCCGAAACTGCTGATCGCGGATGAACCGACGACCGCGCTCGATGTGACGATTCAGGCACAAATTCTCGATTTGATGCGGAAACTGAATGAGGAGACCGGCACGGCGATCATCCTTATCACCCACGATCTCGGCGTCGTCGCGGAGATGTGCCAGCGCGTCATCGTGATGTACGCCGGGCAGATCATCGAAACGGCGCCGGTTGGCGAACTGTTCAAGCACCCACGGCATCCGTACACGCTCGGCCTGATGAATTCCGTGCCGCGTATCGGTGAGGATGTCAAGGCGCCGCTGCATCCCATCGCCGGGCTGCCACCGGATTTGCGCGATCCGCCGAAGGGGTGCCGGTTTCGGCCGCGCTGCCCACGCCGAACATCGCAATGCGAAGAGACACCGCGGCTCGAAGTGATGGGGCCCAATCATCTCGCGGCCTGCTGGCATCCGATTGAGCAGGAGCAGTCAGTAGCCAGTAGTCAGTAGTCAGATGTCAGTAGTCAGTTGCGATCGGACCCTTTCTGACTACTGACTACTCTCCGAAGGAGATCACGTTGGCACAGGAAGTTGTGGAGGCATCACCGAAACCGATCGAGCAGGATGCCATCCTTGTTGTTGATGATATCAAGAAGCATTTCAGTGTTGGTGGCTTCGGGCGTCATGCAACGATCAAGGCGGTGGACGGCGTCTCCTTTTCCATTCGCAAGGGCGAGACGTTCGGCCTCGTCGGCGAGTCCGGCTGCGGCAAGACAACGCTCGGCCAGACCGTCATCCGGCTGTACGATCCGACAAGCGGCAAAGTCACCTTCGATGGGCATGAGATTTCCCGCATCAACGGCGGCGAACTGCGGAAGGTGCGCCGCAATCTGCAAATGATTTTCCAGGACCCCGCCGCGTCGCTCGATCCCCGCATGACCGTCGGTTCGATCATCGCCGAACCATTGAATATCATCGGCATCGGCTCGCGGGAAGAACGGCGGGAGCGCGTGCGCGAACTCCTCCGCGTGGTCGGGCTTAACTCCTACTTCGTCAACCGCTATCCGCACGAATTCTCCGGTGGTCAGCGGCAGCGCATCGGCATCGCCCGCGCGCTCGCGCCCAACCCACAGCTGATTATTTGCGATGAGCCGGTCTCCGCGCTCGACGTTTCAATCCAGGCGCAAGTGCTCAATTTGCTGCGCGACTTACAGCGTCAGTTCGGCCTCACCTATCTCTTCATCGCGCACAACCTCGCTGTCGTCGCTCACATCTCCGACCGGGTCGGTGTGATGTACCTCGGCAAGATGATGGAGATTGGCGACAGCAAGACGATCACGGAGAACCCATCCCATCCCTACACAAAGGCGCTCATCTCGGCCATTCCTGTGCCGGTTCCGGGCCTGTCGCGGAACCGGATAGTACTCACGGGCGATGTACCCAGCCCGGCGAACCCCCCGTCCGGATGCCCGTTTCATACGCGATGCCCAGTGGCACGCCCGAACTGCGCGACTGATGTGCCCCTGCTCACACCGCGCGAGAATGACCATTGGGTCGCCTGCCACTATGCATGAGACAGGCTGATGCATATGACCGACGTATTCCGGTACGTGGTCGGTGAAAGGGATGCGTGCCTTCACCAGAAAACCCGAGCGTATTCGGTGTCAGAGGGAGGTGATTGGACGGATTGCCCATCACTGTCATAAACTACGTGTGATTTACGTCAGCGGTATTCGGTAACCATAGGTGCGTAATGACTATGCCATGGGGATGGCAGCGCACAATGGCATTCATGGAGGGAAGATGGAATCTCGGGATACGTGGGACCAGAAAGAAGTACTCAAGGACCCGGAGACGCTCGCGCACCTCGAGCGGACGCTGCGTGGTGCGGGCATGCCACGGCGCACCTTCCTCGCGATGGCGAGTGCCGTCGCAGGCACCGCCGCGCTCGCTGCCTGCGGTGGGAGCACGAGCCCGACCGCGACGACTGCTGCGACCGTCGCGCCGACGAAGGCCCCCGCTGCCGCATCGTCCGCTGCCTCGACGACCGCGCCCGCCGCATCGAGCGCCGCCCCGGCATCCACAACTGCCGCCAGTTCCGCTGCCGTAGCAACGAAGGCTCCGGTCGCATCGAGCGCCGCCCCGGCATCCACGACTGCCGCCAGTTCCGCGGTGGCGGCCGCACCGACCGGCCCGGAGAGCACGAAGGTCTTTATTGACGGCGCGAATATCACCTCCGAACCGGTGGACAACGACTTCAACCGTGACCTGTACTGTGGCGGTGTGGCGCAGCATATGTCCGGCCTTCTGCGGTACGACCCGGACTTCAACATCGTGCCGGACCTCGCGGAATCCTTCACCAACAGCGGCCCGGTCTTTACCTTCAAGATCCGCAAGGGTGCGGTCTGGAGTGACGGCCAGCCGATGAAGGCGCAGGACTTCGTCTTCTC
This sequence comes from Chloroflexia bacterium, assembly GCA_025928215.1. GTDB lineage: Bacteria > Chloroflexota > Chloroflexia > Thermomicrobiales > JALYUS01 > JALYUS01. Next base: position 4,779 of record JAICJW010000199.1, read on the forward strand.
CACGCTCCGCATGATTGACCCACGCACCGGCAACGGATATGGCTCGTTCTGGGATGGCACGATCAAGAACGCGTCCGATTTCTCCGGCGCGAAGGCCGACGCCACGAACCTCACCCAACTTGCCGCTGCGGTGGGCGTCAAGGCGGTGGATGACCAGACCTTTGAGATCACGGGCGACAAGTTCGCCGGCTTGATCCCGAACCTCGCCGCCTATACCGCCACCGTCGTCGCCCGCGAGGACATCGTCAAGAAGTATGCGGACGCCAAAGGCGTTTCGTCGTGGACGGACCCGGCGAAGACGGGTGGCCCCGTGCTCGCCAGCGGCTCCTATCAGATCACCGCGTGGAAGCATAACCAGCAGATTGATTTGGTGCGCAACGACAAGTACTGGAATGCCAAGGCGATCCGCCAGAAGTACGTGACATCGGTCATCATCCCGGATATCACGAAGAGCACGCTGCCCTTCGAGAACGGCGATGTGGATTACCAGGTGATCCCGGCGACCGAGGTGGACCGCTTCAAGAACGACGCCACCCTCAAGGCGCAGACCTTCCAGTATGTCTACCCCGGCACCCGCTTCCTCGTCCCCGACACCGGCCATCCGCCCTTCGATAAGATCGAAGTGCGCAAGGCAGCGCTGCTCTCGATTGACAAGGATCGCCTCGTCAATCAGGTCGGGAAGAAGATTCATACCGTCGCGTATGCCTTCACCGCGCCCGGCGTCTTCGGCTTCTTCGATGACGATGACAATGCGCTAAAGAACCTGCAGAAGTTCGACAAGACGGCGGCGATGGCGGCCTTGAAGGGAACGACCTACGAGGGCGGCAAGAACTGGCCGAAAGTGACCCTCTCCTACAACTCCTCCGACCTCGACATCCCGACGGGCTACCCGGACGAGATCGCCCGCCAGTTGAAGGATTCGATCAACATGGATGTCCAGTTGGAGCCGCTGGAGGCGAAGGTCTGGAATGCGCGCCGCTTCGCGCTCGACCTCCAATTCCTGCTCTACCGCTGGTATCAGGACTATCCCGATCCCCACAACAACTACTACCAGACCTTCAGCATTCACACCAAGGGTGCGGCCCGGCAGAGTTGGACGGACGCGACCTTCGACGATCTGACGACGAAGGCGGCGGCAGAGACGGATAAGACGAAGCGGCTGGACCTCTACCATCAGGCAGAGACGCGCATGCAGACGCAGTTCGCCTATATGCCGATCCACTGGCGGACGGACAATCTGGCGATCAAGCCATACGCGACGGGCTTCCCGAAGAACAAGCAGGGCTACACCCTGTACAACACGAACATCTTCGGCCGCCTCTGGGACTCGGTCTATGTGACAGCCGACAGCAAGCACGATCCCGCGAAATAACGGGGAGGAAACCCCACCCCCGGCCCCCTCTCCATTGCCGTGGGGCAAAGGAGAGGGGGAGCAACGAGAAGAGAGAAGAAGGAGGGCATTCGGGAACGGATGCCCTCTTCGTTTGCGTGGCCGCCTGCCGCCCGCGAATTTCCCCTTGCGTTCGGGGATATAATTTGCTACACTATTTTCCAACCTGTAGGGACAGATACCATCGCGTGTGGGCTTGCGCCCCACGCTATGTGGCATAGCGCGTATCGCGGCGTCGCTCCGCGATATGGTCGTACGGCATCACCAGGAGCAGCCATACCATGGCGGCGGCCTGTTTGATTGCGATAGGTGCGTGGGGTCTAGAAAGGGTTCCTCGGCAGGGGTATCCGTATGTGCGGATACCCGAAGAGAGCAAGGAGCGAAATTCCCATGACCAGCGAAAGACCGTACGATCCTCGTGAAGCGCTGCGCGACCCGGAGGCGCTCGCGCACCTTGAACGCAGCCTGCGCGGTGCAGGGATGCCACGCCGCGCCTTCCTCGCGCTGGCGAGCGCCGCCGCCGGCACCGCCGCGCTCGCCGCCTGCGGAAGCAGCAGCCCAACCGCGACCTCCGCGCCCGCCGCGACGGCAACGAAGGCCCCGGCTGCCGCGCCGACGACTGCGGCCGCCGCGACGACCGCCCCAACGACTGCGGCCGCCTCAGCCGCAGCGCCGACGACGGCCCCGGCTGCCGCCGCGACGGTCGCCCCCGCCGCGACCGCGGCCACTGGCTCCGCAGTCGCCGGATCGCCGGCCGCCGCCACCGGCCCGGAGAGCACGAAAGCCTTCATTGACTATAACTCTGCGGAGCCGGTGGACAACGACTTCAACCGTGACCTGTACTGCGGCGGTCAGCCGGAGCATATGTCCGGCCTCCTGCGGTACGACCAGGATTTCAACCTTGTGCCGGACCTCGCGCAGTCCTATACAAACAATGGGTTGAACTTCACCTTCAAGATCCGCCCGGGGTTGACGTGGAGCGATGGCCAGCCACTCACCGCGAAGGACTTCGTCTACTCGATCCGCCGCGTTTCGGACCCACGCACCGGCAACGGCTATAGCTCCTTCTGGGATGGCGCGATCAAGGGCGCATCGGACTTGTCCGGCGCGAAAGCGGACGCGACGAACCTCGATCAGCTCGCGGCTGCCGTCGGCGTCAAAGCGACCGACGATACCACGCTCGACATCACGGGGGACAAGTTCGCCGGGCTGATCCCGAACCTTGCCGCTTACACCGCCACCGTCGTCGCACGGGAAGACGAAGTGAAGAAGTACGCCGACGCGAAGGGCGTTTCGTCGTGGACGGATCCCGGCAAGACCGGCAAGCCGGTGCTCGCCAGCGGCGCTTTCCAGATCGTCGCCTGGAAGCATAACCAGCAGATTGATTTGGTGCGCAACGACAAGTACTGGAACGCCAAGGCGATCCGCCAGAAGTACGTCACCGTTAAGATCGTTCCGGATGTCACGAAGAGCACACTGGGCTGGGAAAATAACGACCTCGACTATCAGGTAATCCCGGCAACCGAGGTGGACCGCTTCAAGAACGATGCCCAGCTGAAAAGTCAGACTTTCCAGTATGTCTACCCCGGCACCCGCTTCCTCGTTCCGGACACCGGCCATCCGCCCTTCGACAAGATGGAAGTCCGCCAGGCCGTTCTGCTCTCGATTGACAAGGATCGCCTCGTCAATCAGGTCGGCAAGAAGATCCACACGATCGCTTACGCGATGAGCGCGCCCGGTGTCTTTGGCTTCTTCGACGACAGCGACAACAAACTGAAGAACCTGCAGAAGTTCGACAAGACGGCCGCGATGGCGGCCTTGAAAGGCACGACGTTCGAGGGCGGCAAGAACTGGCCGAAGATCACCCTCTCCTACAACTCCTCCGACCTCGACATCCCGACGGGCTATCCCGATGAGATCGCGCGGCAACTTAAGGAATCCTTGAATATGGATATCCAGTTGGAGCCGCTGGAGACGAAGGTCTGGAATGCGCGCCGCTTCGCGCTCGACCTGCAGTTCCTGCTTTACCGTTGGTATCAGGACTACCCCGATCCCCACAACAACTACTATCAGGTCTGGTCGTACCACGCGAAGGGGTCCGCGCGACAGAGTTACACCGATCCGACCTTC
>JAICJW010000167.1 GCA_025928215.1 Chloroflexia bacterium
CCGAGGATGACGAGCGACGCGAAGATGACGGTCAGCGCCATTACCGTCGGATAATCGCGGCGGAAGGCGGCCTGCACGGCGAGCCGCCCCATCCCCGGCCACGAAAAGACCGTCTCAAACAGCACCGCGCCGGAGAAGAAGCCCGCCAGCGACCCGCCGATAATCGTGATGATCGGCAACAGAGCATTGCGCACCATATGACGGAGGGTGACGGTACGCTCCCGTAGACCCTTCGCACGCGCCGTACGGACGTAATCCTGCGCGAGCACATCGAGCATCCCGGAGCGCGTGAAGCGGGCGAAGAGAATCCAGAATCCCATTGCGGCGATGATCGCGGGCAGCAGGAGATGATGCAACCGCCCGAGAATGTCGCCGGACTGCCCCGGCTCCGCGATGCCGCCGAGCGGGAAGATACCGTATGGCGCGGCGAAGACGAGAATCATCAGCCCGAGCCACCAGTGCGGGATCGCCTGCCCGACGACCGTAAAGATGCGGATCGCTGTGTCAATCGGGCCGCCACGATGCAATGCCGCCTGAATGCCGAGCGGAATGCCGATCAGACCGATCAGAAAGGCGGCGAGCGAGAGTTCGAGCGTCGCGGGCACCCGCTCCATCACCTTATCGAGCACCGGGCGGTTATCCTCGAAGGAGCGTCCGAAGTTCAGGCGCGCCACATTGCCAACCCACCGGAAATACTGCACGGGGATCGGCTGATCGAGGCCGAAGCTGTGCCGCAATTGCGTCTGGTATTCCGGTGTGATGTCCGGGCTTTCCAGGAGCGTCGCCGGGCCACCGGGCGCAAGATGGACGATGACGAAAGTAATCAGCGTAACGCCGAGCAGGAGCAGGACCGATTGAATCAACCGCCGCACGAGAAAGCGTGCCATAGCCCCTCCGGGGCAGTAGTCGGTAGCCAGTAGTCAGTAGTCAGAAAGGATGCGATCCCCTCTGATTACTGACTACCGATTACTGACTACTATCCCTGAATCCACCACTCCCAGACATCATTGAGGCCGAGCGCTTTGCTCGCTCGGACACCCTGCACGCGCTTATTGATGACCTGATGGCCGAGTTCGTAATAGAGCCAGATCCATGGTGATTCGTCGGTGAGCGTCCGGCTGATCTCCTGATAGATGACGGTGCGCTTCCCCCGGTCGAGTTCCTTCAACCCCTGCTCGTACAAATCCTGCACATGCGGGTTCTGGTAATCCGAGCGGTTGAAGGCGGGCCCGGCGTCCTTCTTGAACCAGATCGTATCCGGGTCAACGCCGGCGATGTAGGCATTGACGTACGCCGCCCAGTCGTACGGCCCTTCTTTGGTTTGCTTGAGGAGCGCGCCAAACTCAAGACCGCGTATTTCAACGTCCGCGCCAATCGCCTTCCACTGCTGCTGCGCGATCGTCGCCAGTTGCTCGCGCACCGGCGTCGTATTCGGCCCGAAAAGGACGAGCATCTTTAGCGGCTGGCCGTTCTTCTCGCGCACGCCGCTCGCGCCCGGCTTCCAGCCCGCCGTATCGAGCAACTGCTTTGCCTTCGCGAGATCGTACGGATAGGGGTTCGCGTTCGGATCGGCCGCCCAACTCGTCGGCAGGTACATCTGCGTCGCCCGCTTGCCGATCTGGTAGGTCAGTTTGTCTACGATGGCATTCTTGTCAATCGCGTAGTTGAGCGCCTGGCGGACGTTCTTGTCCTTCAGCGCCTCCATCCGGGTATTGAGACCGATGTAGGTGACGGCAAGGTTGGCGGCATCGGTCGGGTAGGCATTCAATTTCGGGTTTTTCGTCAGGTCGGGCCAGTTCTCCGGTTCGGGGCCGTATTGGTCCACCTCGCCGTTCACAATCGCCTGCGTGGCGACATTCGCGTTGCCGTAGATGCGAAAGGTGATCCGGTCTATATGCGGGCGACCGAGGAAGAATTTGTCGTTCGCGGCGAAGGTGGCGTTCTGATCCTTCTTCCACTCAACGAGCGTGTACGCACCCGGCACGACCGTTGGCTTGAAGATGTTCGGGTTCGTGTTCGGGTCGCTCCAGTCAAGATTTTCCCAGACATGCTTCGGGAGGACGTATTGGAGCGCGTTCGCCACCTTCTCCTGGCTGATCGCCAGCACCGTCACCAGTTTCACTTCGAGCGTCTTCGCGTCAATATCCTTGACGCTGGCGATGTACGGCGTATACGAGCCGAGGTTCGGCCAGCCGTTCGCTTTGTCGCTCGCCTTCGACCATGTCCAGGCGTAGTCCGTCGCCGTAATCGGCGTGCCATCGCTGAATTGGAGGTTATCGCGCAGGGTGAAGGTCAGCGTCGTGTTGTCCGCGCTCTTCTGGACGGATGCGGCCGCATAGGGCTTCAGTTCGAGGGTATCCTTGTCGTAGCGCAGGAGGGGGAGGAGATACATCAGGTCAATGTAGGCCCCGGAGGGAGTATCGGTAAATTTGTAGGGGTGGAGCGTCGTGCCTTCGGTCGTCGTGGCGACTTTCAATTCACCGCCATTGACCGGCGTGCCGGCACTCGCCGCGGTACTTGGCGCCGCGCCCGTTGCCGCGCCACCCGCCCTGGATGGCGCGGCAGTCGCACCGCTCGCCGCTGTCGCCCCCGCTGTCGGCGTTGACGCACTGGAACTACCGCAAGCGGCGAGAAATGCCGCGATTGCCGAGGTCGAGAGACCGAGCGCCGCGGCCCGGACGATAAATTGGCGGCGACTTAACCGCCCCATCGTCAATGACCGCAGCAAGCGCTGGAGTTCCCCATCAGTGGACATGCCGCTCCCCCTCATGATCAGCGATTGAACGCCGCACACAACAACGCGCGGATTCTCGTGTACTCGGCACAGTAATCCGCACGTTCACAATCGTCAAGCGACGTAACTGAGATCCGTGCATAACACGGTTTTTCCGGTGGTGGCGGGCGTTAGCTTGCCCATTGCCGCGGCAGGCTAACGCCCGCCACCACCGGAATTCTTGCTTGCTGTTCGCTGCCTGCTCTCTTACGACGACGCGCGATAGTTCGGCGCTTCCTTGGTGATGGCGATGCTGTGCGGATGGCTCTCGCGCAATCCGGCGCTCGTAATGCGGTTGAAGTGCGTATCGCGCTGCATCGCACGGATGTCCGCCGCACCGGCGTAGCCCATCGCGGAGCGCAGGCCGCCGATTAACTGATAGACGAGCGGGCCGAGCGCGCCCTTATAGGCGACGCGCCCCTCGATCCCCTCCGGCACGTATTTATTGACATTGCCGGAGACGCCCTCCTGGAAATAGCGGTCGGAGGAGAAGCGTTCCTTCATCGCGCCGAGCGACCCCATGCCCCGGTACTCCTTGAACCGCTCGCCCTGGTAGAGAACGACATCGCCGGGCGATTCATCCAGCCCCGCGAAAAGGGAACCGAGCATGACGGTGTCCGCCCCCGCGACAATCGCTTTCGCGAGGTCGCCGCTGTACTGGACACCACCATCGGCGATCACCGGAATGTCGTACGCCGCTGCCGCGCGCGCGCAATTCCAGATCGCGGTGATCTGCGGCACGCCGGTACCCGCGACGATGCGTGTCGTGCAAATACTGCCCGGCCCGATGCCAACCTTGATGCCGTCCGCGCCCGCCTCGATCAGCGCCTCCGCCGCGCCCGCCGTGGCGATGTTCCCGGCGATCACCGGCACGTCCCATGTCTGCTTGATGCGCTGGATGATCCGCAGAATGTCCCGATGATGCCCGTGCGAGGTATCAACAAAAATCGCGTCAATTTCTTTCGCGACGAGCGCTTCGGCGCGCTCCATCGCACTGTCGCCCGTCCCGACTGCCGCCCCAACGCGCAAGCGCCCTTTGCTGTCCTTCGAGGCGTTCGGGAACTGGATGCGTTTCTGAATATCCTTGACCGTAATCAGGCCCTTGAGGCGATAGTGCTCGTCCACGACCGGCAATTTTTCGATCTTGTTATGATAGAGGATCGCCTTCGCCTCTTCGAGCGTCGTGCCGACCGGGACAGTGACGAGATTCTCCTTCGTCATCCGCTCGCGGATCGGCTGGTCCACATTCTCCTCGAACCGCAGGTCGCGGTTGGTGAGGATACCGACCAGTTTGCCCCGCTCGTCGGTAATCGGCACGCCGGAGATGTGATACCGCTCCATCATCGCCTGCGCATCCCGCACGCGGTCATCTGGACCGAGCGTGACGGGTTCGACGATCATGCCGGACTCGCTGCGTTTGACTTTATCCACCTCGTCCACCTGCGCGTCAATCGGCAGGTTGCGATGAACGACGCCGATACCGCCCTCCCGCGCGAGGGCAATGGCGAGGCGCGCCTCGGTGACGGTGTCCATCGCGGCGGAGATGAGCGGGATGGAGAGGGTAATATCGCGGGTCAGGCGCGTCGTGGTGCTGACGTCCTTCGGCAGCACTTCCGAGGCGGCCGGCTCGATCAGAACATCATCGAATGTCAACGCTTCGGGGCCGAATTTGGCGGCGAATGCCGCGTCGGATGAGGACGGATCGGGGCTGCTCAGGTACTTCTCGACCGTCTGCATCGGGCGCTCGCCTCCTTAGAGATACGGAGAACGGACAGCGGCGCATCGCACTGTCCGTACGATGTTCAAGTATCGCACGGGAAGGAGTGCCGGTCAATGGCGAGCGCGCATGGTGGGCGATGCAGGGTTCGAACCTGCGACATCCACGGTGTAAACGTGGCGCTCTGACCAGCTGAGCTAATCGCCCTGGAGGGGGGCACAAAGAAAAGAGGTGGTGCGCGAGAAGGGACTTGAACCCTTACCCCGTAAACCGGGACCAGGCCCTCAACCTGGCGCGTCTGCCTATTCCGCCACCCGCGCACGAGGGTGCGGAAAGAGTATGCACGGGCACCGACACAATGTCAATACTGGTTTTCCGTGTCGGCTGGGCGTGACGGAGCAACGAAGCGCCCCGCTTGACCATTCGACGGCTCTCACCGTATACTCTGCTCTGCGGCGGGAACGCCAACGGGCGGGACGCGCCGACGTAGCTCAATGGCAGAGCAACGGTTTTGTAAACCGTCGGTTGCCGGTTCAAGTCCGGCCGTCGGCTCCAATGCACGAGAGACAATGGGCAGGTACCAGAGCGGCCAAATGGGACTGGCTGTAAACCAGTTGGGAAACCTACGGGGGTTCGAATCCCTCCCTGCCCACCAAGTACACCGGCCCTGATAGCTCAGTTGGTAGAGCACATTCTTGGTAAGAATGAGGTCATCGGTTCAAGTCCGATTCAGGGCTCCATCCCTTCTCCCACAAGTGAAAGCGGCTCACGCAAGAAGATAAGAATGGGAGGGTCTTGTCATCGCCCTCCCATTCTTGCGCCGTTCTGCTCGTTTGGCCTGCACCTGCTGGATCGTGAAGACCGATCGCCCAGTCTGTCTCGGCTTGTATCGCAAGGAATACTTGCGATCTTGCGCCTCAGCCTTGCGCGCCATGCGCGCCTCTGCGTTCATGTGACCTCCCTGTTGGTCTGCGGCGATTCCAGCCGACTCAGCATCACCCATTGAGAGAAACGCACAGGAGGCTCAAAATCTTCCCTGCTACCAGGTTCCGGCATACGCGACGGCCAAACATGATCCATCGAGAGAAAATCCGCGATGCTCGCCCTGGATTACTGCTGGCATTCCTTGTACCCTCCTCATGCCCCACATATACTGACTGCGACGTCTGACCGTTCCATTGAGGGTGCGTGCCTTGACCGCCTGCGATCTACTTATGCTCGAACGCTTCCGCCAAGCCGTGGAGATCTATACCGATTCACCGCCCATGCTGCTGCCGCTCCTCAACACACTTCGGCCCGCCGGGGACGATCAAACTCTTTACTTACATGCCGTGGCGGCAATCGGCGGGTGACTTCGTGACGGCGGGGTTGCGGGATGTGCTCCTCTCACTCCTCGAACGCGTCGGCATGCCCGATGCCGCGACCAGGCTTGCAGACACGTGGCAGCGAATCGCGTCCGAGTCCGAGTAGCGTTATGCCCTCATTGCGCCTCTCACACTGAAGGGGAATAGCTTCTTTCCATTGATGCTCTGTTGCTCGCGAAACAGGATGCTACGATACGTGCTCACAATCCTCACGCCATGGGAAACATACGAGGGATGGCAAGACGAAACGAATGGCGCACGGGTCGCGGGGTGGGCGTGGGATCAACGCTCCCCGAATGCCCCTGTGTCGGTTGAAGTCTACGATGGCGATACGCTGATCGCGACAATTGTCGCGGACAAATTCCGCAAGGATCTGCGGGACGCGGGCAAGGGAAATGGCCGACATGGCTTCGCCTATCCCCTCGCCGCGCATATCCGTGATCGCCGGGCGCATCGCATCACCGTGCGCGTCGCGGGGACGCCAGCGGTGCTGCCCGATACTGCGACTGGGAGCGCGCCGCAGCCCGTCACGCATCGTGACCGACCAAGGCCCGCGCCCGTTCCCTATGTTTCCCTGCCGCCCTACGCCCGCTGGTTCTACTATACATTCTTGAAGACCGCTCTCGGCGTGTTTCCCCGCCCGGTGTGGCGTCTGCCCGCCGCGCTGCTCGCGTCGCTCTGTCTGCTTTCGGATGTCCAGGGGAGGCGACTCGATGCCGCGCTCCTCTCAGCGCTCGACCGACCTGGCACACGTCGCATGCGCTGGCAGATGCACTGGATGCGCGTCTATCTCCAGCAGACTGATCGCCTCCTCTCGCTCCAGGCTGCCCGGTACACACAGGCATGGGTGGAGCGGCATGTCGCGTGCGATAGCCAATTGCCGTCCGGCGGAGCGATCCTAATCGCTCCGCACCATACGCAACACTTCCTGGGCACTGTCACGCTGCGTGGCATGGTAGATCACCTCGGAGCAATCTCCGCCCCGACTCCTGATCCCGAACACGTGCCATATATGGATCCGACGCTCATGCTCGGGTGGCGGCAGGTGCATATCCAGCGCACGCGGGTTCTCCCCTATCATATCTTCACCCCGCACGAAGCGGGCCGAAAAGGGTTGCGGTTGCTCCGGGAAGGGGGCTATCTCATCGTCCTTTCCGATTTCGCCCCGCCGCGTACCCCCCTCTCTCCGCTACTCGGGCGGGCGTGGGCAATCCCACGGGGGGCGGTATGGCTCGCGCAGCGATCCGGCAAGCCAATTATTCCCTATATGATTGTGCCGCATCGCTTCGGTTGGCGGCTCTGGATCGGGGAGCCGGTTGTGCCGACACAGGACGGCGTGCGGGATGGGATCGAGGCGTGCTTGCGTCAATCCCCCTCCGGTTGGTGGCGAGAGGTGGCGATGGCGTGGCTGGCGGCACCGCCATGGGACGGCAGGGAGCGGGCGAAATGAATGAGAATACAGCCATACGCATCGAAGCGCTGATTGACCGCGTGGCGAGGCGCTATCCTGAGCGTCGTGCCCTGATCTTCGGCACGCGTCGCTGGAGTTACGCACAGCTCTGTGTGGAGATGGGTCGCCGCGCCGCGCTGCTCGTCGCCGCAGGACTCCAACCGAACGATGTTGTCGTCACGACCGATCCGATAACCGACGACGTTGGCTTGAGCTTCCTCGGCTGCTGCCGCGCCGATTGCACTTTCCTCTATCTCACGGCCAAACTCGCCCCGGCTGAACTCGCGGAGATCATCGGTCTCGCCGGTGCGAAGCTTATTCTAACGGCCGACGGGCGCGCCCATCCCGCGGCACCAATGATTCCCGCTCTGCCGCTTCATCTCCCCGGAACGCCGGATCCCGCTGCGGCGGCGGAAGCGGCACGCCGCTCTGCCGCAGGCACCCCCGCGTCGGTGGCCAACCTCCAGCCAACCTCCGGGACGACGGGAAGATTGCCGAAACTGGCGCGACAGCCGCATCGGATGCTAACGTGGCAGCAGATTGCTCCGGAGATGCGCCGGTCATGGTGGGATCAGTCGTCCGTCTACTACCGGCCCCCGGCCCAGTACTTCGCCGTGCGTGATTTCTGTGAGTCGCTCACCTCGGGTGGGACGCACGTCCTCGCGGCTGCGCGCCGGCCGGAGGCGATGGAGCACGAGATGGCGACATACGGCGCGACAATCCTGGGGGCAGTCCCAGCGATGCTGCGGCTCCTCGTGGACCGGGCAGAACCGCCCCCGCCCAATCTCGCGCTCCGTTATGTCCGCACGGGTGCCGCCGCGCTCCCGGAATCCGTCGCCGCGATGGCGGCAGAGCGCTACGGCGCAACGATCCTCCAAGAATACGGGTCCACCGAGGGTGGGTCAATGATCGGGACGCCGCGCGCGGGATCGCCACGGGGCAGCATCGGCAAACCGTACCCAGGGGTGGAAACGCGCATCGTGGACGAGCAGGGCGACGATCTGTCTCCTGACGGAATCGGGGAATTGCTCGTCCGTACCCCGGGCGTGATGCGCGGCTACCTGGGCGATGACGCGGCGACCGCCCGCACGATCCGGGACGGCTGGCTGTGGACAGGGGATCTGGCCCACCGCGACGCGGGCGGCTTCTATTTTCTCGCCGGCCGGCGGATGCTGCGAATCAATGTCGGCGGATTTAAGGTGGCGCCTGAAGAGGTTGAGGCGGTCTTGAAGGAGCATCCGGCCGTCCACGAGGCGGTGGTACTCGGCGTTACGGACGCGACACGCGGCGAGATCGTACGCGCGGTGATTGAGCCACACGGAATGCCTCCCTCGGTCGCGGAGTTGCGCCGTTTCTGCCGCGCCCGGCTCGCGGAGTACATGGTGCCGCGTCAATGGGAATTCCGCGACGACCTGCCGCGCTCGCCACTTGGCAAAGTTTTGCGACAGAACGTGTAACGACATCGCATCCCCCGACAGTCTTCGCCTCCATATGGCGTCGCCCCACCATGCAGATTTGCGCGATTGCGGGCAACACCGTACGCTGGCGCCGCCGCGGTCGCGCAGGCCGTGGCGGGGAGGTCGCTCGTATGCCGTCCATGGAGAGCCAGGTGCGCCGATACTCGCGCTGGAACCCGAATACCTGGCAGCCGTGGCAGCGCAACCAGTGGGCAATTTACGCCTCGGTGCTGATCTCTTTTCTTGGCTTCTCGTTCCTTTCGCCCTTCCTGCCCCAATATGTCGAGAGCCTCGGTGTCCATGACCCCGGCCGTGCCGCGCTCTGGTCCGGGTTGCTCGTCGGCGTCAGCCCGCTCCTCGGTGGTCTTCTCACCCCCTTCTGGGTGCGCACCGCCGAGTGGACCGGAAACCGGGTCCTGATCCTCCGCTGTCTGATTGCCTGGATCTTCATCCTGAGCCTGATGGGGCTGGTAACGAATGTCTGGCAACTGCTCGCCCTGCGCATCCTGCTCGGTGTCTTCTCCGGCTTCA
>JAICJW010000277.1 GCA_025928215.1 Chloroflexia bacterium
CATTCCGGCATGAAATGAGCGGCGCGGATCAATCAGCCCCTCCTCGACGGCGCGGCGGAAGGGCGAGCCGTGGTTGTACTTACGCCCGAAGTATTCGTCCCAGGTGTCGCCGTGCGAGTCGAACTGGACGAGCGCGACGGGGCCATGCGTCGCCGCGACCGCCCGCAGTTCCGCCAGCGTGATCGAGTGGTCGCCGCCGATGCCGATCGGAATCGCGCCCGCCGCGAGGATCGGCGCGATGCCCGCCGTGATCCGCGCGTAGGCGTCCTCAATGTAGCCCGGCACAACCGACGTGTCGCCATAATCCACGCAGGAGAGTTCGTCGAAGACCATCACATCCACCGATGGATGGTAGGGGCGGAGGAGCACCGAGCCATCGCGCACCGCCGCCGGGCCGAAGCGCGCGCCGACGCGGTAGGTCGTCGCCGTGTCGAACGGGATGCCGACAATCGCCACGTCCACGCCATCGAGGTCCGTAATGTGCGGCAGGCGTGCGAAGGTGCGGATCCCACCGAACCGGGGCGATTCCTGTGCGTCGCTCGGACGATAATGCGGCACCGTGATACCTCCCTGCTCCCGCACAACAACGCCCCCAACCGTCTGCCGATTGTGGGCGCGCGCCGATGGGGTGTCAAGGAGTGGACAGCGCTCGTCCGGTGCCTACACGACATCCGCCGCCGCGCGGTGACATGGATACGCGGGGTTGCCGGTCTCAATTTGCAGAGTGGCGTGTTCGATGCCGAAGGTATCGTGCAGCCCTTCACATGTTTGCGCCAGGAGGCCATCGTGATCCATGACATCGGGGACGACGAGATGCGCGGTCAGGGCGGTCTCGGTCGTGCTCATTGCCCAGATGTGGAGATCGTGAACCTCCTGAACATCCGGCAGTCTCGCAAGGTAGGCGTGGACTGCGCCGGGGTTGATCTCTGCCGGTACCGCGTCGAGCGCGAGATTGACCGAATCGCGCAGCAGATCCCACGTCTCGTAGAGCACGATGGCGACGATAACCAGGCTCATCACCGGATCAATCCACCCCTTGCCGGTCAGGAGGATTGCAACCCCGGCGATGACGACACCGGCGGCGAGGCCGGCGTCCGCCGCCATATGCACGAACGCCGCGCGGATATTGAGATCGCCCTTCCTGCCAGACAGGAAAAGGAGCGCCGTCGCGCCATTGATGACGATACCGACAGCGGCGACCCAGATAACGGTCTTCCCCGCCACGTTGCCGGTATCGCCGAAGCGGCGAATCGCCTCCCAGGCAATCGCGCCCATCGTCACGAGGAGAAGAACGGCGTTAATCAGAGCGGTGAGGATCGAGGAACGTCGCCACCCATACGTCCGACGTCCCGAAGGAGGCCAACGCACGAGGATGCTGGCGATCCAGGCGAGGATGAGGCTGAGGACATCCCCCAGGTTATGCCCCGCATCGGCGACGAGCGCGATGGAGTGCGCGAAAAGGCCGAAAACGACTTCGAGGACGATGTACGTGGCGTTGAGCGCCACACCGATAGCGAAAGCACGGCCAAAACTCGCTGGTGTATGACTATGGCTGTGTCCGTGTTCATGCCCCACTGGCGTCATCCGTTTTCGGTGTGCGCAGGACGCGCAGGGCGTTCGCGGTGACGAGGAGGGAGATGCCCATGTCCGCGAAGACGGCGAGCCAGAGATTTGTCACCCCCGCGAAGGTGAGGACGAGGAAGAGTGCCTTGACGACGAGCGATGCCGCGATGTTCTGCCTGATGATCCCGAGCGTGCGCCGCGCGAGGTGGATCGCATACGGCAGGAGATCGAGATCGTCGCCCATCAGCGCGACATCCGCCGCCTCAATCGCGACGTCCGTCCCGGCCACGCCCATCGCCACGCCGACCGAGGCCGTCGCGAGGGCGGGCGCGTCATTGATGCCGTCGCCGACCATCGCGACCGGCCCCGCCGCCGCGAGTGCGCGCACCGCCGCCGCCTTGTCGGCGGGCAGCAAGTCCGCGTAGACATCGGTGACGCCCGCCGCCGCGGCGATGCGCGCGGCGGTGCGGGCATTGTCCCCGGTCAGCATCACGACCCGACCGACGAGCGACCGCAGAGCGGCCACCGCCCCCGCGCTCTGCGGTCGGATCGCGTCACTGAGGGTCAGGAGGCCGATCATCCGGCCCGCCCGCTCGACGCAGACGACGCCGTTTCCCTCGCTGAGATATTCCTCGTGGCCCGCCACATCCCAGAGGCCGCGTTCGGTAAACCAGCGCACGCTGCCGACACTCGCCGGTGCGCCGTCCACGTCGCCGCTCCCACCGCGCCCCGGCACCGCGCGGTAGTCCGTCATGGCGGGCGCGATGACATTCCGCTCCCGGCCGTACGCGACGATAGCACGTGCCAGTGGATGCTCACTCTGCCGTTCCAGCGCGACAGCGACGCGTAGCACATCATCTTCCGTCCCGCCATCGCAGGTATGGACGGCGACGACGGCGGGGCGACCAGCGGTGAGCGTGCCTGTCTTGTCGAACGCGACCGCCCGCACCGCCGCGAGGGATTCGAGCGCGGCCCCACCTTTGAAGAGCACGCCCCGCCGCGATGCCGCGCCAATTGCCGCCATCAACGCGACGGGTGTGGAGATGACGAGCGCGCACGGGCAGGCGATGACGAGCAGGATGAGCGCGGTCGAGATCCAGCCGCTCCAGCCGCCGACGATCAACGGCGGCACAACCGCGATCAGCAGCGCGCCGACGATGACGAGCGGTGTGTAAATAGCGGCGAAGCGGTCCACGAATGCCTGCGCGGGCGCTCTGGATGCCTGCGCCTCCTCGACGAGGGCGACGATGCGGGCGAGCGTCGTGTCGTGCGCGGGTTTCGTCGCCCGCACCTCAATCGTCCCTTCGCCGTTGACGCTTCCCGCGAAGACGGCGCTGCCAGCCTGCACCTCGATGGGTACGGATTCGCCGGTGATCGCCGCTTGATCCACCGCCGACTGCCCGGCGGTGACCATGCCATCCACCGGTAGCCGCTCGCCGGGCCGAACACGCACGACATCGCCGACCGTAACCTGCGCGACCGGCACGCGGTGCTCGTGATCGTCGTGCAGCAGATTTGCCTCGGCGGGCGCGATAGCGAGCAAACCGGCGATCTCCCGCCGCGTCCGCTCGACGGTCATCGCTTGCAGGAGCGTGCCGACGCCGAAGAGAATCAGCACCGACGCCCCTTCGTCCCATTGCCCGATCGCGACCGCACCGATTGCCGCGACACTCATCAGCAAGTTCATGTCCGCCCGGCGTGCCCGGAGCGCGAACCACCCCGCCCGCGCCACCGGATAGCCACTGAGGAGCATTCCGGCGATGAATGGCACAGCGCTCGCGAGGCGCGGCGCCCCGGCGCGTTCAATACTAAAGCCGATCAGCCAGAGTAACGCGGCGGCGGTCAGTTCCCGCACGCGTCGCTGCCGCCACCAACCGGTGGACGCCGCCGGTGCCACGGGTGCGCCGCGCACCGTCGCCCCGTATCCCGCCGCCGCCACCGCATGGATGATCGCTTCCGGCGTTGTTTCCGCCAGGGTGGCGACGACGGCGAGCGTGCCAGCCGGAAAGCTGACGCGCGCTTCCCGCACGCCAGGCAATCGCGCGACACCGGCCTGCACCGTCTTCGCGCAATCGCCGCAGTCCATTCCCGTCACATCGAAAGTCCACGTCGTTACACCCTCAAGCGACGGGGCAGCGTGCGTCTCCACGCCGTAGCCGAGTGCGGTGATCCGGCGCGTGAACGTCTCCACGTCCGCGTGCGCCGGGTCATAGGTCACATCCGCCGTCCCACCAACGAAATTGACCGCCGTCTCCGCCACACCGGGCAGCGTGCGTAGCGACTGCTCGACCGTCTTCGCGCAGTCGCCGCAATCCATCCCGGTCACACGCAACCGGCAGGTAATCCGCCCTGCGTCCGCCGTCTTCACGCGCTGCGCTCCGTTTCGCGTTCCTTCAGCGCCGGCGCCCGGTGGCCAATGTGCTCCGCGCCGACCGCGAGCAGTATGCCCACATGGTCATCGTCGAGCGCATACCAGACGAGTTTCCCCTCCCGCCGCGCCCGCACCAGCCCGAGCGCGCGCAGCAACCGCAGTTGATGCGAGACAGCGGACTGTGTCATGCCGAGCACCGCCGCGAGATCGCAGACGCAGAGCGGCCCGGTAGCCAGCGCGGCGAGTAGCCGCACGCGCGTTGGATCGCCCAGCGCACCGAAGAGCGCGGCGAGATCACTCGCGGCGTCTGCATCCGGCAGTGCCGCCCGCGCCTGCCGCACACCCTCCGAGTGGACATGGTCAATATCGCAGGTGTCAAGGGTGGAAAGGGAGGGGGGAGATCGCATCATAGTGGCCTCGGTTCGTACACATGAATATCTGTTCATATGTTCGCACGATGAAGCCCGCCTGTCAAGCACGCCGTATTGTCATAGCTAATTCAGCAACCGTAGGGGCGGTGGCGCGTATATGAGTTCGTGCGATGGTCGGAGGGGAAGTCCGACCGTGAACGATGCTTCAGGAGGAATGATGTCCGTACAATCGCCCGTGTCACTGCTGACATCTGCGGGTCGCCATAAACTGATCGAAGACGGCTTCTACGCGAACTATCTCGCATATTTCCGCAAGGCCGAGGATACGCGGCGCTGGAAACTCCACAAAGACATCCCGTGGGAACTCTGCAAGCCAGAGATACCGGAAGATGTCGCGATTATGGTCGAGGGGTACTTCGCCGTCGAATCGTACCTTCCCGATTTCGTCACCGAGGCGATGCAGATGGTCCGCCGCTCGCGCGGGCGAGCATGGTTCCAGGCAAACTGGGGCTACGAAGAGTCGAAGCACGCGATGGCGTGGGAGACGTGGCTCGTCACCTCCGGCAAGCGCACGCAGGCGCGGATGGATGAGTACGCGGACTATCTTGCTGAGAAGAATTGGACCCTCCCGTATGACACGCCGCGCCGGATGATTATCTATCAGATGATCCAGGAGCGTGCGACCTACCTCAACTATCACAACCTCGCCGCCCGCGCCGACCGGGAGGGTGACAAGGCGCTCGCTACCGCGCTGCGCATCATCGCGGTGGACGAGATCGCCCATCACGGTTTCTTCTATAAGGGCGTGCAACTCTATCTGACCTATGACACCGCCGAAACGCTCGATGACATTGCCCACGTCCTCAAGAGTTTCGCGATGCCCGCACGCAATTTCCTCTGGAACTGGAACGAGTTCGAGGATGTCGTCGCGAAAGCGGGCATTTATGGCCCGCGCGAGCATATCCGCGACGTGCAGAACCCGATTCTCAACGCGCTCGGCTACGACAATCGCCGCGAACTGGAACGCGCCGCCTTGCGCATGCGCATCGCTCCGGACAGCATCGGCCCGCAAGACATCCCTGCCTGGGCCAAAGAGGCCCCCGACCGCCCCGCCGACGCCCTCGTCGCCTATGCCGGCGATTAGCGCGATTGCGAATCGCCAAGGCGCGAAGCACACGAAGAAGGGGAGGGAATCGAATCCCTCCCCTTCTTCGTGGCGTCATCGCCACCGCGCATCACCTGCCGTGTTCCGTTATTGCTTCATCTGAATGGTGGCGAAGACCGCGCCGTGCGGATCGGCAATGACCGCGATACGCCCTTGATCGGTGTCCATGCCCGACATTACCACCGTGCCGCCAAGGTCTGTCGCCTTCGCGACGGTCGCATCACTGTTCGCTACCACAAAGTAGGTCAGCCAGTTCGGCGGCACATCGGGCGGGAAGGACTCATTAATGACCATCCCACCGGCGATGCTCCGCCCATCGAGCTGCCACTCCGTGTAGGCCTCGGCGCCCGCACCCTCCGTCTTTGCCGTCCACGGGAAAACCTTCGTGTAGAAGGCTTTCGCGGCGTCCATATCGCGGGTATCGAGTTCGTTCCAGCCGAACGATCCCGGCTCATTGACGAGCTGCGCGCCCTTGTGCTGCCCCGGTTGCCAGAGCCCGAAAAATGCGCCCGTCGGGTCCTGGAAGATGGCCATGCGTCCAAGATCGGCCACATCCATCGGCGCCATCGCTACCTGCCCGCCGCTGTCATGGACCGCTTGCGCCGTGGCGTCAACATTGGCAACGCAGATGTACG
>JAICJW010000557.1 GCA_025928215.1 Chloroflexia bacterium
ACCGGTACGCGGGAACGTAGTGTGGGTTGGCGGCCCGGCGTGCGGCGTGGAACTGACTGGCGTCTTGGCCGGCGGGGTAGGGAGCGGGGTCTGGCTGATCCCCTGGGTATTGTGCAGCGGTTGGGTCAGATTGATCCCACAGCCGTCGCAGAACTTATTGCCGGCCGGATTGACGGCTCCGCATTGTGGGCACGTATGTGTAGCCATAACCTGCTGTTACTCCCCGAGGCGACTCAACCGCGGTCCGCGCCATGGCACGGTCGGTTAATGGATGCTGACCTTGGCATTAAAGGCGCCGAATGCGATGCTGTCGCCGTCATGGAGCTCAACCGGCTGATTGTATTCCAATGCCTTGCCGTTGACGAAAGTGCCGTTGGTACTGCCGACATCGGTAAGGGAGAATGTGTCACCGGTGCGCTGGATCCGCGCCTGGTGCCGCGATACCCCCAGGTCGGGAGCGGCCCCCCCAAACGGAATGAGATCGAGTTCAGGGTGCCAGTTTTGCGCCACATCGGAACGGCCGACATTGGTGATCTCCTCAGTCACCTCGTGTTGCCCCCCGGTCGCGAAGATGAGGGTCAACACGGGCGCGCCGGCGGGTGCGGCGGGCGCGGGTTGTTGAACGGGCGCGGTCGGCGCCGCCGAGGTGTCAGGCGGGGTGGACGCGGCGTCGGCGTCAGTAGATGGCGCCGCGCCGGCATCGGCGTTGGCATCGAGCGTATCGGCGGGCAATTGATCGAGCACCGCCTGCGCCTGGGCGATCGCCTCGGCTGCGCCGGCGTCGCCCTCGGCCGGCGCGGGCGCCGTGGCCGTCTGCGTTTCCGGCGTCTCCAGCGGGGCACCGCAGTGCTCGCAGTAAGCCATGCCGGGCAGGTTTTGCGTGCCGCATTGCGGGCAAGAGATCATTGCGCTGTTCCCTTTCTATGCCACGACCGGCGGATGTACCGCTGACGACGCCCCCCGCCGCACGGCAGGATATAGGGCGTGATGCCGGAAAACCTGCTCATGAATTCTGGTCGGGACTCCGCGGCAGCACCAGTTTCCGCGTCCCGCTGGTGAGTTTCTTGGTGGCCGACGAATCAGAGATCGCATTTGCCGAGCCGGCATCATTCAGCTGGAGGCGCATCGTGCTGACCGTTTGCTGGATAAAGTTGGGGTCGGCGCCCACCTGCTCAAGGCGCTGCTGTAACAGGTTGAGCTTTTGCGTGGCGGCCGGCACATCGCCGGACTGCGCAGCCTGTAACAGTTGCGTCTGCGCGGTTTCCACGGCCGCGTGATCGATATATTGCTTGACGGCGGGATTCATGGGTGGGAAACCGGTCGTATCGGCCAATTGAATCGTGAAGTCATCCGAACGGACTTCCATGCCCGATTGGGGGGGCTGGTCGTAGCGCAAGGCTAACGAGGCCACCTGGAACTCGTTGGCGAAGCCGGCGCCCCCCTCATAGATATATTCCACCAGGAGGGTCATGCCTTCTTTCTGGATATCGCCGAGTTGGACCTGCGTATGGCGATTGGTCGGCGTGACCGGGACAAAGTCAAAGGACTTCAGTTCGGGACTCACCTGATGAATGCGCTTGGGACGGAAGCGCTGCCGAAAGTCCATGCTCAGCACGGCGTTGGTAATCACGGTGGACTGCACGGTCACCAGCACTTCGCGGAAGAAATCGGCCACGCTCTCCGCTTTTTCAATGTATTCGGCGATCCCCCGCGCGCTGCGGCCCATTTCGTTCAGCAGCCGCCCGTTGTAGTCGCCCCCGATGCCGCCCAGCATGAGCGGGATCTGCGTTTGCTCGGCTAGCTGATAGCAGCGATCCTCATCATTGGTCTGGCCGTCGGTGAGCACCACGATCTTGCGCACGGCGCTCTGTACGGGAAGAGCGAAGAACTGCTGTTGCGCGGCGGCAATACCGTCCCCCATCAAGGTGCCGCCGTCGGCGCGCAGGTTACGGATGGCGTTGAGGATGCGGCTGCGGTCGCCGCTAATCACAGTGGCGGGCACCAGGATCTGCACGCGATCCGAAAAGGCGATCAGGCAGATCGCGTCGCCGTCTTGCAACTGGCTCACTACGTTGGTGGCGGCGGACTTGACGAGGTCGATCTTCTTTTGCCCGAAGGTGCCCGAAATCTGACCATCCATACTGCCGCTGGTATCGATGACCAG
>JAICJW010000601.1 GCA_025928215.1 Chloroflexia bacterium
GCGGCTGCACGCACTGAGGGCGCAACCCCACCCCCGCGAGCAAGTGGCGCAGACCCCACGATGTGTAGCGGTAGAAGTCGCGGGGAACCTCGTGCTCCCCCCACACTTGCGGCGCGGTGAGCAGCAATATCCCGCCGGGGCAGAGGACGCGAGCGACCTCTTTGAGCAGGAGGCCCGGTTCCGGCACATGCTCCAATACTTGCGTGCAGAGGGCAGTCTGCGCGCAGCCGTCACGCAATGGGAGGTGGCTCCCGTCCGCATAGAGATCAGCTGACGCGTAATATGGGCGTTCCGCCGCCGTGGGCGGGTAATTCACGCCGATGTATCGGGTGATGTACGGGGAGAAGAAGGGCAAATAGGGGCGCGTCCCGCACCCGACATCCACGAGCGTGCCGCGAGCATGGGGCGCGGCGGCGGCGAGCGCACGGGCGATGGCGATCCGGGCGAGATAGGCAGGGTCATCCCGTTGGGGGGCGGCGATTTGCCGCGCAATGCGCTCCCGATCCCACATCCTCGCGCCATTCCCTCCCCGTCCTTCGCGTGTCTCGGCACCGCCTCCGCATGTGGCGTGTGCAGTCTACCACACACCAGGCAGACGCCTTTTAGGGCCTCTCGCCCGGATCGCTTTGATCGCCACACTGATTCGATGTATCGTGTGCGGCGAGTGGCGAGAGCGGGCAGGAATGGAGAGAGAACGAATGATGACGGCGACACCGGCGGGGCTAACCCCGGAGAGCCTGGCAGCGATCACGGCGCGGGTGCGCCCCTTCACGATGGCCCCCGATCTCGCGGTGCATTTCACCGCGATGGAGACCGTGCGTCTCATCACGGCGGGAATACCGGGCGTATTGGTCGAATGTGGAACGTGGCGCGGCGGGTGCAGTATGGCGATGCTGCTCGCCCAACAGGCCGTTTTCGGGCATGTGGTGCGCCCCGTTCATCTCCTCGACTCCTTCGCCGGGCTCCCACCCGCCGCCGACCGTGATGGGCCTCTCGCTCACCAGTGGCAATCAGAGACCGACAATCCCGGCTACCACGACAACTGTACGGTGAGCAAGGAGCAAGTCCTGGCCGACATCACCGCGCTCGGGTTCTCCGAAGGGGAATACTTCATCCACCCCGGCTGGTTCGCCGATACCCTTCCCCCGCTTGCGGCCCAACTTGGTGAGACGCCCATCGCCCTCCTGCGCCTCGACGGCGATTGGTACGATTCGACGCTCGTCTGCCTGCGTCACCTCGAACCCCTCGTCGCCGTCGAGGGTACGGTGCTCATTGACGATTACTACGCGTGGGATGGGTGCGCGCGGGCGATCCATGATTATCTCTCCGCAGGAGATCATGCCTACCGCATCAAGTCGCTGGCGGAATTTTGCGGGGCATACTTCACCAAACGTGCCGCCCGCGACGCGTTCGAGATCGTCTAGACCGCGATCACCGGCGCATGAGACGGCGAGCAAGGCGCTCGGCCCGGAGCGCCTTGCTCGCGTAGAGGTTTCGTACCTCGCCATCAAGCCCGGCAATGACGGTGTTTTTCCA
>JAICJW010000323.1 GCA_025928215.1 Chloroflexia bacterium
ATCGTTGCGATGCCTGAAGCGGCGACTGGTCGATGTTGTCTATCGTCTGTGGTGCAAAGGCGAGGGTGAACTGGTTGGCAAAGAGCCCGCCCACAGAGAAGATTTGGCCCTGTGCAGGTCAGCTGCTTGACACGGAAGGCTCACATGAGTCTGCACGGATATTGTCAATCAGCCAGGCAAGCTCCTATACTGCGCCACCGCCCGTGACGGCACCAGCGAGCCTCCCCACGTCCCCGCTGGGCCATGCGCCGGACGACGACTACGCAAGGAGGAGAGCATGAGCGCCGCTGAGGCACCACCCTATCTCGTCCGCCCCGCCGACGGCCATCCCGTCCCCACGCTCGGGATGGTGCATAAGGTGGAGCCCGATGGCTACGGCGGTGCCTTATTTATCGCGGAGGGGACGATCCCGCCCGGGATGGCCATCTTCCCGCATACGCACACGCGCGAGGACGAGTGCGCGCTCGTGCTGGCGGGGGAGCTGATGTACGAGATCGGCGATGCGGTCTTCGCCGCGCCCGCGGGGTCGTACGTGCGCAAGCCGCGGGGGATCGCGCACGCCTTCTGGAATGCGGGGAGCGCACCCGCGCGGGTGATGGAGATCCACACGCCGGGCGGGATGGCGGGCTTCTACGACGAACTGGGGGAGCTGTTCGCGACGCCGGGGCTGGACGAGGGGGAGCGGCGCGCGAGGTGGGACGCGCTGGCGGGGCGGTACGGGCTGATCAACCACTGGGAGCGGGTGCCGGGATTCCTGGCGCGGCACGGACTGACGCGTTAGCGCGGTGGCGGATGAGGCGGAAGCGGCGGCCGCCAGGCTCGCAACAACGTCAGAGATTGCGGGAGCATCTTGCGCGGCGCGGCCGGTGCATCGCGCTGTGTCGCGACCACGTACCCATACGTGCCAGGATCATACAACGTGGGCAGAGGTTTGACAGCCGTCACTGACGGTATGCGTGCAACATCATGTGACCTAGTCCACGGCACCGACTCTCCGGCGAAACGCGACGATGCCCGCCGGGCGGACACCGGGCATCTCGCAGCGTCAACCAACACCGCGGTCCGGCGCCGGGGTGCTTGGTTCTGCGCCCCGGCGTCTCGATTGCTCTCGTACACCGCGAAGTAAGCGGCTAGTAGCGCGTGACGAGGGCGATGCGCCGATGCACGGTGAGCGAGCCGTCGGGCACGAAGGCGACCGTACCGCCCTTCGCGATCACCGTCTCGATAATTTCGTCAACTGCATCGTCGATCGTGCCAGGGAGTGTCGGGGCCTTCACCGGGCGGATCGCCATGCCTGCTGCGTCTGATCGCGCAGCGTAGGCGAAGCCGGATTCCACCAGCAGCAACTCGCCGCGCCCCTCGGCCGCCGATCGCCAGACCTCCTCGATGCCGGAAACATAGCGTTGGCCATCGACCGCCGCCGCGAGCGTATCCAGCGCCTGCTGTTGCTGCCGGGCGAGATCCTCCTGCATCACCGGCCAGACGAGCGTCGCGAGATCGTTCGGGAGCGTCCGGTCGTAGTTGCCGGTCACAGTGCCAACAAGTGTCCCGGCATGCGCCGATACTTCGCGGAAATAGGCGAGGTACCGATCAACCCCGGTGATCACAAGCGGCAACGGCTCCGCCGCCATCGCCTCGCCGAGTGCTATATCGACGGCCCGGAAGAACTGACGGCGATACTCGTCCCGGTACTCGGATGTGTGGGTGCCGCGCCCCCCTGGGAGCGGACGGCTGCCGTCCGGACCTGGCCCCTGGTACGTCATCGGGAAGCCGTGCGCATGGACTTCCGTAAGCGTGTCCCGAAACGCGCGATAGAGGCGCGTCGGCCGCTCGCTGAGCACGAGGACCCAATAGCGGGGGCTTTGCTGTTCGGTGGCGACGAGTGCGCGGGTGGCGAACGTCTCGTCCACCACGACATGCTCTCGGACCGGGAATGGGAGATGAACGATCCGGGCGATATCCTGATCGAGGAAGAGGGCGAGCCCCGCATCCAGGTGCTCATAGTCGATGCTCGCGGCGAGCGCATCGAGTCGGGCGATCAGCGGTGTCCACACGCGCGCCGAACACTCCGACCGCAGGCGCTCCTCCGCCTCGCGCACGAGATTCGCGACGCGGATCGGGTTCTGGCGATTTTCAGGCCAGCCTTGCTCGGTCGGCACCAGGATCGTGACCGCGGGGAAACCATGGATAGCCTGCAACTGTGCGATTTCGGATCGGTTCATCAAGGTATCCCTCCAAATAGAGCGTTCATCGCTGCTCGAAACGCCCCGTCTTCTCAGTGAGTGTGATGCGATAGATGACCGCTTCGTGCTCCGCGGTATCCCCCTGATGCCCGCTCGGCGCGCCGAGGCCATGCGACGGCAGGCTCGTCTCGCTCGCCATCAATGACGAGACCCGGTCGATGAGGTAGCGCATCGCCTCCGTTGCGTCATCACCATGCAGTTCTTCGTATACTCCCCAGGCGATGACACTCTGCCAGTTGGCCATGTCGACCATGTGGTCGACCTCGAAGCAGACGTGCGGATCGGCGCGCATCATGCGCACCTTCAAGCCCGCTGCGGAGTGGCCGTAGATGTGGCCGCCATCGTAGGCGTACGTGATCGGCACAATGTAGGTGCGTCCGCCGTCATGGCAGCCGATCCGACCAACCAGTTCGGTGCGCAAGACGTGGTCGATCTGCTCTCTGTTCAGTGTTCCGAGCATCCTCAGAACCTCCTTCTATGCGATGACGTATCGAGGTGTGTCGCAGGTGGCACGTCCTTTGTCCCTCGATGCGAAGGCGGGTTACAAGAGCCTCACGCCTCCCTAAGCGTAGTGTTAGCGGTGTCTCAAATTCGTCTCAGGATCGGGGACGGCACCGCAAAAGCGCGACAAACTTCTGTTGATCGCGGTTCGTGTCCGCTTCCCGTCGCGGCCCACTGTGTCATCACACGCCATTCTCCGCGCGCACGGCGAGGACGCCGCCGAATTCGATCACGGTAAGCCAGAGATTGGGCAGGTGACGCTTCGCGTCTTGCGTGGAATACGCCACAACGAAGGCAACAGCGACCTCCGTCATTGCATGCGGCTACCCGTCTCGCGAAAGACCGGAAATGCCTGATTATCAGCAAAGCGGTCATCCTCATGGCACGGGGCCGGGTAGGGCGTCGCGCACGGCCGCTTGGGTGCGATGGCCGGTTCCATCCCCCCGGCATCACCCATATCGCAGGGCGTCAATCGACTTCAGCACGCGCGATCGAGCTGGCCGGGCCGCGTAAACCAGGCGTGCGGGACGGCGAGGCGCGTCGCGCGTACGGAACTCCTCCGTCGGCGCATACCATTTCGCCCCAATCTACTGCGGTACCCTGGCGATGGCATGCGGCGGCGTGCGATCGTCGCCCGCAGCCGATGGCAGGCGTAACGAGGCGCGCCGTTGCATGAACCGCAGCACGTCGCTGCGGGACAGGACGCCGACGAGATGGCCGTCGTCGACGACCGGCAGTTGGTTGACGTCGCCCTGCCCCATCCGCTCGACCGCGTCGAGCACCGGGTCGTCCGGATGCACCACGATGAGTTGTGTCTCCGGGACCATTACCGCTTCAACATCTGTCCAATCCCATCGGTCTCGCGCGGTACGCATCACGTCCCGCAGCGTCACGATCCCGACGAAGCGGCCCGCGAGTTGCACTGCCGCGGCGCGCGTATTCTGCGCGAGGAACGTCGCATTCACGACCTGTGTGAGCGTCTCCCCGACTTGCACGGTGGGGATTTCGCGCGTCATCACCTGCGCCACGGTGATGCCCGCCAACTCGTGCTGAATCGTGAGTTGCTGCACGCTCGCCTGCGCGCTCGTCAGCACAAACCAGCCGATGAAGGCCAGGATGATTCCGTTGGCGATCATGCCGTTGAATACGAGCATGATACCGACAACGATGAAGCCGTAGGCGATCAGCGAGCCGATGCCCGCCGCCACGCGCGTGCCGCGCGTATACGATTTCGTCAGCCCCCAGACGACGGCGCGCAAGACACGGCCACCATCCATCGGGAAGCCGGGGACGAGATTGAATAGGGCGAGGAGGATGTTCGCCCCACCGAGATAGACCGTGACGCCGCCGAACGGTACGCTGATCGGGCGGAGGGCGATAGACAGGCCGAGGAAGAGCGCGCCGAGAAGGAGCGAGGTGAGGGGGCCGGCGATGGCGACCGCGAACTCCTGTGCGGGTTTCTCCGGTTCGCGCTCGATCTCGGCGAGCCCGCCGATGGGCAGAAGGGTGATCCGGCGCGTATGGATACCGAAGCGCTCGGCGATCAACGCGTGGCCGACCTCATGGACGATGATGGAGGCGAAGAAGAGCACGGTCGTGATCAGGCCCGCAGCGTAATAGGCCTGTGTGGTCCAGCCCGGGTAGGTGGCAGGGTAGTACGAGGCCGCGAAGGACCAGAGGAACAGAACGAAGACGATCAGCCAGGTGGGGCTGATGAAGAGCGGGATGCCGCGGATGCTGCCGATGCGGATGGAGCCGGGCATACAGGGGTCCTTTCGTGGCGGATAGAGATATCGGCTCGAACACACGAAGGGGGCGTTCGACCCCGATGCCAAATCGGCGATGCGTGAAACCTATCTGAACGTACCACTGCGGGTGTAGCAAACGCGCAACGTTGCCTGTCATCTGCGTCACAGTTGCGTGACAGTATCGCGTCCGAGACCCGCGCTCGCCGCCCCGGTGCGTCCGGCCCGCTGGTTCGTAAACCGGCATAGGGCAAGCAGGTCCGCGAGGTCGATCGGGGTGCCACTGCCGATGTATCCGCCCCCGCCGCCAGTACCTTCTTGTCACGCAATTGCAACGCGTGCTCCGATAGACTTCGGGGAGTGCAGGCATCCCCGCCCGCACGATCCCCCATACCCCCTCCCCCGCCCCGCCATCGGGGCGTCTTTCCGAGATCTCATACACGCGACCAACAGCCCGATTCGGGGACCGGATACGCCCACAGCAACCGCTCGGCGCGGTTTGGCACGGATTTGCGACATCGCGCCGCGCCCTCTGACAGGTTTGTGACACCGCCACGCGTATCGTCGTCTCAATATGACGGGTTCGCGGTGAAGTGAAACGGAGGGCGCCATGTTCCGGTCAATCGTTGTTCCCCTGGATGGCTCGTCGCTGGCGGCATGCGCCATCCCGTACGCCGCGCTCGTCGCCGCGCCGGGCGCGCGGATCACGCTCATCGGCGCCGTCGAGCCGCCGATCAAC
>JAICJW010000088.1 GCA_025928215.1 Chloroflexia bacterium
CCCTTGAAGCAGTCGTACGGGCGGACCCACTTGGCGAGTGTCCAATCGTTGTACGCGCTGGCGAGGGCGGTCTGGAACCGCCAGTCGTGCTGGATGGCGACCCCGATGATCGAGCCGGTCAGCACGCCGATATCGATGCGGTACTTCGTCAGCAGTTGCTGCACGACCCAGTCGGGGTCGCCGGCGGCGAGCCCGTCTTCCTCGCGCACGGCGTCGTCCATCCGGCCCGATCCCATGTTGGCATAGTAGCGCGCCGCCATGCCGGGGCCGCCGTTGTCCAGCCAAACGTGCCACTCCGGCGGGAGGAACGGCCGCAGCTCATTCAAGCTGGGCAGATCGTTGTGGACATCGGTGTCCACCAGCCGGAGCCTCGCTGCCTTGTCGGTAACGGCTTCGGCACGGGGTTTCATCGCGATCGCCATGTGCAGACCCTCCTTACCAAACGAATTCGCATCATCGTACCAGCGTTGCCACGCAGAATCGGTTCCATAGTACGGACCTTCAACCGTCCGCCGCCGCGTGATCCTGATTGCTATCGGCCACGCTGCCGGCGAAGACGTCCGTCAGCGTCTCCGGTACCGTCGCCGGCGAATCGCGATACAGGTAGCAGGCGGAGACACGCCGTGGGTTCGTGCGGAAGAGGGGCGGCGGCTGCTCGACGCACATCGGCATCGCGTAGGGGCAACGATCGGTGAATTTGCAGCTTTCCGCCGTTGATCCGCTTAGCCCTGCAGGTGCTTTCGCCGCCGCCCAGGGGTGATGCGGATCGGGCAGTGGGATCGAGCCGACCAGCAATTGTGTATACGGGTGCTGCGGATCTTGCACCACATGCTCGACATCCCCTGCCTCCGCCACCGCGCCGCGATAGAGGACGATAATATTCTCGCTCACTTGATACGCGGTCGTCAGGTCGTGCGTAATGTAGATGAACGAGATGCCGAATTCCTTGTTCAGTTGGGAGAGGTTCTTCAGGATTGTCGCGCGTAGCGATGCGTCTACCATCGAGACGGGCTCATCCGCGATGATGATGCGGGGCCGGAGCAGCAAGGCGCGCGCGACCATGATCCGTTGGCGCTGCCCCCCGCTTAGCTGATGCGGGAAACGCCCCAGAGTTTCCTCCGGCCTGAGCCCGACCGCATGCAGCGTCCGCTCGATCAGCGCGCGACGCTCCTTATGCGAGTTCGCGAGACGGAACTTCGTAATCGGCGTTTCCAGGACGTGGTCCACATTGTAGAACGGGTTGTACACCTCGTACGGGTCCTGGAAGATTACCTGGACCTCGCGCAGATAGGTCCGATGCTCCGCGCGCGACATATGCCGGATATCTTTCCCTTTGTATCGCACGGTGCCGCTCGTCGGCTCCGTGAGTCCCAGGAGAATGCGGGCAAGCGTCGTCTTTCCGCTGCCGCTCTCCCCAACGACGGCAGTGAACGATGGTGGGCTATCCTGGATGGTAAAGGAAAAGTCTTCGAGTGCGACCGCGCGTTTCTTACTAAGGATTCCCGCACTGAAGACCTTCGTCACGTTCCGTGCCTCGAGTAGCGCAGCCATGGACACTCCTCAATACAGGTGGCAGGCCACCCAATGATCGGGGCGCACCTCGCGGAACGCCGGTTCCTCCGTTGCACATTGATCAAAAGCGTGCGGGCAGCGCGTCCGGAACGGGCAACCTGACGGACGGTCCAGGAGTGAGGGCGGCACCCCCGGGATTCCCTCGAGA
Organism: Chloroflexia bacterium; assembly: GCA_025928215.1. Lineage (GTDB taxonomy): Bacteria > Chloroflexota > Chloroflexia > Thermomicrobiales > JALYUS01 > JALYUS01. The sequence continues at coordinate 1,721 of JAICJW010000088.1, forward strand.
TCCCCTTTCCGTTCCAGAGATGGGAGGCTGCCGATCAACAACTGCGCATACGGATGTAGCGGCTCATCGAACATGTCGTTGACAGAACAAAGCTCGACGAGCTTCCCGGCGTACATCACGCCGAGCTGCGTTACGAATTGTGCCATGAGGCCCATGTCGTGGCCGATGAGGATGACCGATGCACCGAGATCATCCTGGACTTCGCGCAGCGTCTCCATGATCTGACGCTGCACGACGACATCGAGAGCGCTCGTCGGTTCATCCGCGATGATCACCCTGGGGCGCAGGCTGATCGCGATGGCGATCACGACACGCTGCTTCATGCCGCCCGAGAGTTCGTGCGGGTACATTCGTGCCACTTCGGGATTCAGACCGACACGCCTGAGGAGTTCGCCGATCCGCGCATCGAGCTCCTGGCGGGGAATCCGCGCGCCGTGATCGGCCAGCGCGTCCACAATTTGCTCGCGTACCCGACGGACCGGATTGAGCGAGTTCATCGCGCCCTGCGCAACCAGGGCAATGTCCGCGAGGCGCAGTTGTCGCATCTGCTCCTCTGAGAGCGCGAGAATGTCCGTCTCGCCCAGCAAGACCCTGCCGCTCTCGATCTTGCCGGGCGGCTTGATCAAGCGAATCAGCGCCATGGCGATGGTCGTCTTCCCCGATCCGGATTCGCCGACAAAACCGATGCGCTCGTGGGGCTTCAGGTCGAAACTGACCCCATCCACTGCCCGCACCGCGCCACGCGGTGTGTGATAGTAGACCCGCAAATCCTCGACCCGTAGCGTGTCGGTTTGCAATGCTGTTGTCGAGGGCACCTTCGCTGTCATGCAGCCCTCCTCAAACGCGGGTTCGCGATCTCATCCAGCCCGATCGTCAGGAGAAGCAAGCCGAAGAAGAGCGTTGCCAACACAACGATCGGCGGCACCCACCACCACCACATACCGCGCAGGAGCGCATTGAAGCGGATCGCCCAATAGATCGTCATGCCAAGCGTCGGTTGGTTCTGCGGGCCAAGGCCGAGCGCCTCAAGGCCGATCGAGAAGAGGATGGCACCGAAGACGGCGGAGACGAAGCTCGCGGCCAGGAACGGGAAGAGGTTGGGCAGGAGTTCGCGGACAATGATCTCCACGGCGTTCATACCGGAGCGCCGTGCCACCTGGACATAGGCGCGTTCGCGCATCGTGAGCACCTGTGCACGGACAATCCGCGTCGGATAGCGCCACGCGAGCGAGGCGATCACGAGCGCCATGATATTGACGCTGATGAACGTCTTGATTGATGCGGCGACAGTAATGAGGATCAGGAGGCCGGGTACGGTCAGCAGCGTGTCCACCGCGATGCGGACGATGGCATCCAGCACACCACCGAGATAGCCGGATAGAAATCCGAGGACGATGCCGATGGCGAGCCCGATCCCGCCGGCCAGGAAGCCGATGCGCATCGTCGCCGGCAACCCGGCGATCATCACGGCGAGGAGTTCGCGCCCCTGGTCATCCGTGCCGAGGAGATACTGCCGGGAGGGCGCTTGCGCCGGGAGCGCACTCAACGGGTCGGCATTCTTCATGTCGACAAAGAGCGGCCCGATGATCCCGATCAGGATCAACGCAAGCACCATTCCCAAGCCGACAACAACATGCGGGTTACGCCGGCAATAGGCGAGAATCGCCTCCGCCGGTGTCCGGTCTCGCGAGGCCCCACGCTCCGGCACGGAGATCGCGGGTGCTGCGGTGAGGTCGATCGGTGCCTCTGCCATATCACGCCCTCCGGTACGAAATGCGCGGATCGAGAACGGGATAGAGGAGATCAACGAGGAGCGTCATAATCGCGATGGAGAAGACCGTGAAGTAGACGATCCCATAGATGAGGAAGTAATCCGAGCCGGTGATCGCGGTGTAGAGGAGCGATCCCATCCCCGGATAGCCGAAGATCACCTCGACGATTACGACGCCCGAGATAATCGTGCCCAGGTTGATCGCGAAGGTTGTGACCTGCGGGAGGATCGCGTTGCGCATCGCATACGAGAAGAAAATGCGACGATCCTTGAGCCCCGTCGCTTCGGCGAAATTGATGTAGTCCTCGCCCTTGGTCGTGATCATCATGCCGCGCATGCCGAGCGCCCAGACGCCGATGCTCGCGAGGACGATGGAAAGGCCGGGCAGGAACGCGTGGCGCACGACATCGAGCATGTACGACAGACTGAGATGGGGAATCACGCCGATCGAGTATCCGCCGGACAAGGGGAAGACGGGGACGAGAATCGCGAAGAGATAGACGAGGACGAGCCCCAGGAGGTAGTACGGGATGGCCGAGAGTGCCATCGCGGGGCCGATGAGGTACTGGAAGATCCTGGGGGCGCGCGACCAGGTGACCAGCGCCCCCAGGATCGTGCCGAGCACGAATGCGATTGCCGACGAGACAACGAGCAGGCCGACCGTCCAGGGCAGGGCCCGGCGGATCATCGCGACCACCTTATTCGGGTAGTTGGCGATGGAATAGCCGAAGTCGAGCTTGGCGACATGCTCGAGATAGAGGCCGTACTGGATGTATAACGGCTTGTCTAGGCCGAATTGCGTGTTGTAGGAGCGGACCATCTCCTCGATCCCGCCCTGCAGCGCCCCGCCCTGCGACGCTTGGCTGATCAGGCGGTCGCGCACGGGGTTGCCGGGTGCCATGCGCGGTAAAATGAAGTTGAGGGTCGCCGCCGCCCAGAGGACGATCACAAACTGGAGCAATCGCCGGGCGACATAGCCGATTTGCATATTCGCGCACTCCTTCGGACCCGAGAGCGGACGCACCGCTCGCCGCTTGCCACGCCCATGCTCAGGCCGGCTGTAGGGTGTTAATGAAGAGCCCTGCCGCCCCCCGATGCCAGGAAGCCGGTGTCGTGTATGGGTTGTCCGAGTTGGGCCAGCCCTTCCAGTACTGAGTGTTGACAGGGCAGATCTGGTACCACTGGACGGTCGGGATTGCGGGCAGGTTGGGGATCCAAATCTCCATCGCCTTGTGCCAGAGATCCATGAATTGCGGCGTGCCGGGCGGCAGCGTCGCCATCTGATCCATGATCTTGTCGTAATCGCCGTTCTTCCAGCGGAAGTAGTAAATCGCGTTCTGGCCGATTGGCAGCGCGTAGCGGCTGTGATACTGCTTCATGCTGAGATATGGGTCGCGCACCGAGGCGGATTGGCCGTCGACGAAGACCTCTAGATCCCCGGTCGCCTCGAGCGTCGTGGCATTCGTCGGGAACTTGAACGTCGCATCGAAGCCTGCTTGCTTGAACTGCTGGGCGATGACCGGGACGAACGTCTCGAAGAAGCCCGGCGCGCAGATCATCGTGAACGCGAAGCGGTTGCCGTCCTTCGTCCAGATGCCGTCCGAGCCCTTGGTGTACCCCTTGCCCTGCATGATCTCCGCCGACTTCTTCGGATCGTAGGAGTCGATCGGGTATTTCTGCAGGATGTCCTGGACGGCGTCGAAGTACGGCTTCATCACCGAATAGGCGGGCAGCGGGAGCACGGTGAACTCGCCCGAGCCCTGGAAGCCGACATCGATGATTTGCTTGCGGTTGATGGCGTGGTTGAGCGCCCAGCGGATATCGGGGTCGTCGTAGGGCGGCTTGGCGCAGTTAATCTTGATGCAGTTCGTCCAGCCGTCGATCGCGCCGTACGGTGGCTTCCTGTCCGCGGTGAAGACTTCCAGCTTCGCGTTGCGGCTGATCGCGGTCTTCGTGTCGGCCGGTTGCAGGTTGTGTGAGGAGTCAATATCCCCGGCCGCGAGCAGTTGCGTCAGTTTCGGATCCTCGTAGCGGGGCAGGATGATGATCCGCTTCATCGCGGGCAATGGGTGGAAGCCGGTCTTCGCGCCCCACCAGTCGTCCCGGCGGTCCCAGATCTTCTGGGTCGCCGAGGAAAAGACGAGCTTCCACGGGCCTGTGACGACTGGCCAGCCCTTCGCGATATCGTGGTTCGTGAACGTCTTGAGGTCTGGCTGCCCCTTGAAGATATGCTCCGGCACGATCGGGATACCCTGGTCCTGTACCCACTGGAAATACTGGATCATAAAATTCGGGTTCGGCGCGTTGAGTGTGAACTTCACCGTGAGCGGATCAAGCGCCACGATGTCTTTCACCGCGTTCTTCATATCGAAGGAGAAGTTCAGATCTGGCGAGTTGTCGCGCATCATATTAATTGTATAGAGGACATCCTGACTGTCGAAAGCCTGACCGTCGCTCCAGGTGATATTTGGCCGGAGTTTGACTGTTAGCTCCGTGTAATCCGGATTAAACTGGTAACTCTCCGCCTGATACGGGATCTCCCCTTTGCTGCCGGTCAGTCCCGGAGGGGCGGTGGACTTCTCGTTCCAGACCGAATCGTAGAAGTACAAAGGCTCGAAGGCGAAATGCCAACCCGTGCGCTGCGCGTTCGTGAGGAACGGGTTATGGATCTCCGCGTCGTTCATCTGATCAACCGAGTCCGAAACGCTCATGATCAGCGTCTGGTTGCGCGGCACTTGCGGGATATTGGCCGGGGCGGCGGCGGGCGATGCCTGGCCGACGGCAGCGGGCGAACTGGCGGCGGACTGCCCGGTCGTCGCGGGCGCGGACCCACCGGGTGCGGGCGTCTTGGTCGGCAGGACGACTTCCTGGCTGTTGCCACCCCCACACGCCGCCAGAAGACTCGCGGCGGCGGTGGCACCCGCGGCGACCAGGAACTCACGACGGTACAGACGGCGCGTTGTCATGGACTCAATCCTCCCGTGACGTTTATCCGATCCGGCCTCTGGCCCCTCACGCGCGGCCCGCGAGAGCCGCACGACAGTACCCGACCGCGTACGCCATCGCGATCTCGTTGCGTCGCTCGCCGAAGACCTTCGGCAGGTGCTCCGGAGCGATCGCCCCGCGATAGCCAAGTTCATGGAGGAGCGCGATGGCGGTGTCCGGCCTCACCTCCCCGTCGCCGGGGAAGACTTCATCCACCTGACCATCGGAATGGATAACGACGTCACGCACGTGAACCATGAAGGTGCGGTCGATGAAGCGGGGCAGGACGGATCGCACATCGTCCCCGCACATCGCCATGCAACCGAAGCAGAAGATCATCCCATTGTCCGGGGTGGGTACTGCGTCGAAGAGCGAGTCGTACGCCCGCGCTCCCCAGAGCCCTTTCGCGGGCGGCCACGGCGAATGGGTCGCCAGTCTCGTCCCCGCGCGCCGCGCGTGTTCGGAGGCGCGCACGTAGAAATCGCAGTTACGTGCGAATTGTTCGGACGATTCCTGGGGTGTCTTCGCGTCGTCCAGGGGCGGATGCAAGGTCACACACGGGATGTCCGCCGCACCGGCCGCGTCGAGATGGCGCGCGAAGATATCGAACGCCTCTCGCCCCGCGGGCGTCTCGTCCACCCATTCGCGTACCGGCTCTCGCACCGGTTCGAGGCCGATGATCTCGATACCTGCCGCGTCGAATGGCTTGCGATATTCCCGCATCTCTGCGGCGGTCGGCCAACCGCGCTCGACCGCGCTCGCGATGGATTTCGCGGATTCCTGCACGGCGGTGATGCCGAGTTGCGTGCAGTAGTCGATACGAATTGCGGGGTCATCGGAGACCATGTGTGTGCGCAGGCAGACTTTCACCGTGTCCCTCCCGCCCCCGTTGCCATCGCGGCAGATTGCAGCGGGAGGCGAATCGCGCTCTTTTCCTCGATTGAGCGATACGCGGCCTCGACGAGTTCGAGGGAGGCGCGGGCGTCCTCGCCGTGGGTGAGCGGCTGCGTGCCCGTCTGCACGCAGTCCAGTAGGTGCTCGATTGCGCCGGCCATACCCTCGGCCGGCAGCGGTGCCGCCCCAACCTGCGGCCGGGTTTGGATCTGGAACGTCCCCACGCCCGGCGCGCCCTCGATCTTGTCCGACGCGACCGTGATCGCGTCGTGTTCGTCCATCCGGACGGACCCATTGCGCCCGTAAATCTCAATCGGCATCACATCCCAACTCGCACCGAGATGGGGGGTCTTGAGGACATAGGATACCGTCACCTCCCCGATGCAGCCGTTCGCGAAGCGGAGGAGGACGTGGCCGCTATCCTCCGTCTTGCGTTGCGGGTCGATGAGGCCGCTCATCGAGGCAAGCGCCTGCACCTCGACCACCTCGCCGACCAGCCAGCGGAGCAGGTCGAGCGCATGGATGCCGATGCCGGAGATTACTCCGTCATGCTTCCAGTATCCTTTAAGACGCTCCGGTTCCATGTGTTGCCACGCGTAGGCGATGTCCTGGAGATACGCACCGCGCACGAGCACCGGCTCGCCGACGTACCCGGCATCGAGGATCTCCTTGATCTTCCGATGGCGGTTCTGGTAGCGCTTCGTCTGATCCACCATCAGCATGACGCCATGATCGCGGCATGCCGCGATCATGGCGTCGGCCTCGTCCAGGGTATTGGCGATCGGCTTTTCCACGAAGACGTGCTTGCCCGCGTTCGCGGCCTGGATCGCAATCGGTGCGTGGAGATGATGGGGGAGGCAGAGATCGGCGATCTGGATGTCGGGGTCCCGCAGCGCCTCTTCTGCGGACGTATACCATCGTTCAGCGCCCCATCTGCGGGCGGCTGCCTGCGCCAGCTCAGGGCGGACATCGACCGCGACGACAAGGCGCGCGCGAGGATTCGCCGCGTATGCGCTGAAATGGCCGGTAGACACACCACCGCAACCGAAGACTGCAACGCCGAATACTTCGGGCATGGACGCTGTCCCTCCGCTAAACAGAGATGGGTAGCCCACATAGTAACGCGGCAACATGCTCGGGCAAGGCGACTATGGTAACGTTATCACCCGGACGAATGGGCGTCAAGCGACACTCTATTGGGTCCCATGCGGGGCACCAGGCTACGCATATCCGTTTTGACAAATGGCGTTGTCCGCTATATCTTACCTTCGACGTGATTATCTATTCCGTCACCGGTAGCGATACTCCGAGGCGGACAGGGGCATGCGTCTATGACGGCCACAATGAAAGAGGTCGCGGAGCGCGCTGGCGTATCGGTGATCACCGTTTCGCGGGTCGTAAACGAGATCGGTTGTGTACGAGCGGAAACGCGCGCGCGGGTGCGCGCGGCGATCGAAGAATTGGGCTACATCCCGAATCAGGTCGCGAGCAGTCTCCGGTCGCGGCGGACGCGGTCGATTGCGCTGATGCTCCCGACGATCGCGAATTCGTTCTGGACGACGATCGCGCGCGGAGTTGAGGACGAGGCGGAAGCGCGCGGATACAGCGTCTTTCTGTGCAACACCGATGACGACCAAGCCAAGGAGCGTCGCTATTTCGAGGTGCTGCTCCGCAATCGCGTGGATGGCGTCGCGATTGTCCCAAGCTACGGAAGCAGCCCCTACTTGGAAACGCTCCAGCAGCGGCAGATGCCACTTGTACAGATCCATCGCAAGCTGGATGGCGTGCAGGCGGATGTGGTCCGTGCGGATAGCTATGGCGGTACGTTCGCGCTCACCGAGAGCCTCGTCGCCGCGGCGGCGCGGTGTATCGCCTACATCGGTGGCCCGCTGCTATCCCCCGGGCGCGATCGCCTCGCGGGCTATCGCGACGCGATCGCTCGCGCCGGCATGACCGACGACAGCGCACTCATCAGGACCGGTGACGCCGATCCGGGCACTGGATACCGCCTCGTGCGCGAACTGATGAGCACCGCGAACGGTTTTGATGCCGTGGTCATCGCCAATAGCCGGATGGCGGTGGGCGCAATCCACGCCCTCGCGGTGCTCGGCAGGCGTATCCCGGATGACGTCGCGATCGGCGCGTATCACGACATCGCGACGCCGGACACCTATTCATCGCCGCTCGACGCCTATTCCCCGTACATCACCACGGCGACGCAGCCCGCATATGACATGGGCAGGCTGAGCGTGCGGCGACTTTTCGAGCGGATCGGCGGGACGACCGACCCCATCGAGGAGTTCCTGCTCCCGATACGCATTATGCTTCCCACACTGGCCGTGCCGGGCCACCCTCCCAGCGAGAGATCGGGGACAGCTAGCCTCGTGCAGCCAGAGGCGCCTACCGTCGCAGCGGTGCAGTAGCGGCCAAGGACACGCCGCACATCGGCTCGCGCGATGTAGAATGCGAAGGGCGTATGAGGAAAATTCGGCTCTTGTCAGGCGATAATCCGTGACGACACATCGCCGTTGACCAAGGTGAAGGCGCGATCGTGGACGCATGTTCAGGCTTCTATCGGCGGATATGGCGCACAATTGCCCCCCGTGCCATCGCGTTCGCATGCATCGTCGTCCTCACTGCCTGTGGGCAAGAGCCAATCGCCACTCCTACCGCTGCACCGACACGCATCGTCGAACCGCACTCCGTGCTGCCCGCTCCATCGTCAACCCCATTGCCGATTCCGGGTACGGCACAATATCTCTTCGCATTCGGCCACGACCTGTTGTACCCGACCGGGCTCGCGGTCGATCGGCATGGCAACATCTATGTCATCGATGCGGGACACCAGCGCGTGCAGAAGTATGATGCCAACGGCACCTTCGTCGGGATGTGGGGCACAATCGGCGGCGACGACGGCCAGTTCGTGTTCCGCATCGTCGGGCCGATCCCGGGCGGGATCGCGGTGGACGAGCAGGATACCGTCTATGTGAGCGACTTCTATGACCGCGTGCAGGAGTTCACCGCGGGTGGTCAGTTCCTGCGGCGATGGGGGGCTTCCGGGAGCAAGGCTGGCCAGATGATTTTCCCGGGCGGTCTCGCGGTGGATGGGCATGGTGCGGTGTACGTCGTCGATACGTGGAACGCGCGGATCGAAAAGTTCGATCGCTTTGGCCAATTCCAGTTGGGATGGGGGCAGCGAGGGGGAGGCGACGGCGAGTTCGTCTATCCCAGTGGGATTGCTGTCACCGCTGGGGGAAATGTCGCGGTGAGCGACGCATCCACCAACCGGGTTCAGTTGTTCGACGCTGATGGACGATTCCTCCGCGGATGGAGTGGCCTGCGCGGCGCGAATAGCCAGATGGATTACCCGGACGGACTTGCGTCCGACGCGCATGGGGGGATGTACTTGTCGGACAATGGCACAGATCGTATCCGGCAGTTCGACAGCACCGGGGGGCTCGTCGCGCAGTGGGGCGGTACCGGCATCAGTGCGGGCGAATTCATCGTGCCTGGCGGCATCGCCGTCGATACCCGCGGCGACGTTTACGTCGCCGATGTGATCGGTGGGCGTATCCTGAAATTCCGAAGGTGACGCGCGCTTGGGCAGCATGTCCGCAGGACAATTGCACCGGCCTATCTCATGCCACCCTCGTCCCTGGCTAGCGTATGCAAGATTATGAGAGAGGAGAGACTATCGTCCTAATCGCGACACCGGATCGCGACGCGTGGGCAGGTTCAATGCGGCGAAAGGCGCAATTCGGGCAGCATTCTTCGTCAAATCACCCCCCCTACAGTGACACATCGGTGATCTCCAGGTTACGCTCTCCCTGACGTCAAGAAGGGGAGCGATCATGGCAACGAACATCGCACACGCAATCGACTCTGCGCCAATCGGGCACTGGCCGGAGGTTCTGGGAGAGCTATTCGGGTCCATCGCCCACCGGTTTCGGCGCGTCGAGGTGCGCGATCGAGCACGGCGTTATCTCCTCGCCCTGCTGGATCGCGTCGAGCGCAAGAACGGCTGGCAGTTGGCCGAAGCAATCGGCGAGCACGGGCCGCAAGGCGTCCAGCGGCTGCTCAACACCGCCGCCTGGGATGCCGACGGGGTACGCGACGATCTCCGAGCGTACGTGCTTGCGCACCTCGGGGACGAGGCGAGTGGCTTCCTCAAGAATGGCAGCAAATCCTGCGGCGTCGGGCGGCAGTACACCGGCACTGCGGGCGACTGGACTTAGCCTGTATGTTAGGGTGACTGGGAAGGGGGCTGACTCCGGACTTAGCTGCGCACCGACGCTTGCATACGAGCCGTCGCCCTCTTCACTTCAGGCACCGGGTGGCAGACTCGACGGGAGCGTGTGGCCTTCTCCATACAGACAGGTCGCCCCCTGCGTGCCGACGACCCTAACCATACATGCAGGAGGGCGACGTGCACATCAGCGTGGATACCCATTAGAAGCGGCATGTCCTGGTTGCCCTCGATGCACGCGGGCAGCTGTGCGGCACCTACAGCGTCGCGAATACGCCCGTGGGCTGGGCCGCGGCACTTCACCGGGCGCGCGAGCGCGACAGCGAGCGCGTCTGGGGCGTCGAGAACAGCGGCGCGCTGGGCAAAGGATTCGCGCAGTTCCTGCTCGGCAGCGGCGAGACGGCCGTCCACGAGATCGTCCCCCATCGCACGGCGCAGTATCGCAAGCGCGGTCGCACTCAGGATAAGACCGATCAGACCGATGCGCTGGCGATGGCCCGCCTGTTGCAGGCGGAGCGCGAGCACCTGCCGCGTGTGGAGCGCGACGACGTCAGCACCGAGCGACGCCTGTTGAGCGACCATCGCGACAACCTCGTGGCGGAGCGGACGCGGCTGGTCAATCAGTTGCACGCGCAGATGCTCCAGATCGACCCCTGCTACACCGAGCAGAGCGGCACGCTGACGAGCCGGACGGGTATCCGCTATTGTCACGCGCTCGATATGCCACACGCCGACGGCGTCGTGCAGACGCGCCTGCTGATCGTGCGGCAACTGAGCGAGCAACAACTCCGCGTGTGGGACGAGATCGAAACCGTCGACACTGCGACCGCCGAGCGCGTCCGGGCGACGGAAACGCCGCTGCTCAATCTGTGCGGTGTTGGGATGATCGCGGCGGCCCGGTTGATCGATGAGCTTGGTTGTGCACCACGCATCCGCTCCGCTGCCGCGCTCGCCGCCCTGGCGGGGATTGCGCCGGTGGCGGTCTCGTCGGGCGGGCAGAACGGGCACCGGCTCAACGGCGTTCACGGCACGGGTGCGGACGGCACGGGTGCGGTTGGAGATCGAGACGGCGGTGCGCATCGCCAGCGGCGTGCCATAGGGGTCGGGCGCCAGCGTGAGCGGCTCTCCCTACGGTTTGGTGAAACCGATGTCATGCGGCGAGAGCGCGTTGCCGCAGTAGGTCGAACTTCGCCCGTCCATACATTTGTCGTTTCAA
>JAICJW010000065.1 GCA_025928215.1 Chloroflexia bacterium
TCGGTGCGAGCAAGGTGCTGCTCGGCGTGCCGCTCTATGGGTACGACTGGGATCTGACAAGCGGCGGCACCGCAAAGGCGGTGACGTACGCGCAGGCGCTCGCGCGCGCGCAGCGGCCCGGCGCGACGCGCTCCGTTGATCTCCCATCGCAGAGCGAGGTCGTGCGCTACACCGATGACGGCGGCGACCGCCATGAGGTCTGGTTCGAGAGCGCCGCGACCTTCGACGCCAAATTCGCGCTGGTCCGCCAGGCGGGCATCGCGGGCTTCGGGCTTTGGCGGATCGGCCAGGAAGACGGCGGCATCTGGGATGTGATGAAGCAGAGCGATCAACCCTCCGCCCGCGCCCCGCAAATGGGTGACAACAACGGGGACCATCATTACTTCACCGAGACCGGCCACAACCTGCAAAACGGCTTCAAACAGTTCTGGGATGCGAACGGCGGTATGGCGCGCTTCGGTTATCCCCTGACCGAGGAGTTCACGGAGCGTAATCCGGCGGACGACCGCATGTATACCGTCCAGTACTTCGAGCGCGCGCGTTTCGAATGGCATCCGGATACCGCGTCCGTGACACTCGGCGCGATCGGGCAGGAACTCTTCAACGCGAACAACAAACCCGGCGGCACCGGCATAGACCCACCGCCGAACCTGCCGCCGGACAAGCGATACTTCCCCGAAACGCGCCATGTGCTTGCCGGAAGTTTCAAGCAATATTGGGATACATACAACGGCACGACATTGCTCGGCCTGCCGCTCGGCGAAGAGGCGACGGAGAACGGCAAGACCGTCCAGTATTTCCAATACGGCAGGTTGGAATTCAACCCGGCCGGCACGACGCTGCAAGAGCGTGTCTCCGCTGGCCTGGTCGGCACGGAGTTGCTGCGAACACGCGGCTGGGTGCGCTAAGGTCCTCGTGGAGCAGGCTTCAGCCTGCAAGAGTGGGCAGGCTGAAGCCTGCTCCCCCCGAACGGAGCGTGGCATGGCGCGGACAATCCTCGTGGTGAACGGGCCGAACATCAACATGCTGGGCACGCGTCAACCGGAAATCTACGGCACCACGACGCTCGCGGACATTGAGAGGATGATACGCTCTCGCGCCGAGACGCACGGCATCGCCGTTGCCTTCGTCCAGTCGAACCACGAAGGGGCGATCATTGACGCCCTACAGGACGCGGGACGGCGCGCGGATGGCGTCATTATCAATCCCGGCGCGTTCACGCACTACAGTTACGCGATCCGCGACGCGCTCGCCATGCTCGCCTGCCCGATCATCGAGGTGCATCTCTCGAACATCCATACCCGCGAGGCATTCCGACATACATCGGTGACGGCGCCGGTGGCGCACGGCCAGATCGTCGGCCTCGGTGGGCAGGGCTACCTATTGGCGCTGGACTATCTCGCCGCACTCTGCGCGGAAAGAGAGGCATCGGCATGACCGTGAGCGAAACGACCATCCATGCCGCGCGCTTGGCACGGTTGCGCGCGGCAATGGCTGCCGCCGGTTTTGCGGCGGTCTACACCACGCATCCCGCGAACCGGCGCTATCTGACCGGCTATACCGGCGAGGATGCCCCACCGAACGAGTCGGCGGGTGCGCTCCTCATTACAGCAGACGCGGCATACCTGCGGACGAGCGTCGTCAATGCGGCGCAGGCGCGGGCCGAGGCTCCGGATTATGCAATCGTCGCATATGCTCGGCAGGACGAAGCCGCGCAACAACTCCAGGAGATCGCGGCGCGGCACACACTGAGCCGCCTCGGTTTCGATGAGAGCGCGATGCTCTACACGACTCATCAATGGCTGAGCACAACGTTGCCGGGCGTTGAACTCGCGGAGATCGGCACGCTCATCAGCAATCTGCGGCTGATCAAAGACGATGCGGAGATTGCCCTGCTTCGGCGCGCGCAGGCGATCACCGTCGCCGCGTTCGTTGAGGTATCAGCGCGCATCGTTGCCGGGATGAGCGAAAAAGATGTCGCGTGGGAACTGGAGAAGGCCGTCCGCGCGCATGGTGGCGAGGGGTTGGGCTTCTCGACGATCGTTGGCGCGGGCGAGAACGGGGCGCGCCCGCACCACACCGTCACCGACCGACCGATCCGCGCGGGCGAGCCGGTCGTCATTGACATGGGCGCGCGCTACGAGGGCTACAGCGGCGACTTGACGCGGACAATCGTCGTCGGCGAGCCGGACGCTCAATTCCGCCGCATCTACGAGGTCGTGCTGCGTGCCATGCGCCACGCCGAGGAAGTCGCCCGCCCCGACATGACCGGCGGCGACCTCGACGACGCCGCGCGGGAAGTGATCGCGGAGGCGGGCTACGGCGATGCTTTCGTGCATGGCCTTGGGCATGGCATCGGGCTACAGGTCCACGAAGCGCCGAGCGCGCGGAAAGACGGCGACGATGTTTTCGCGGCGGGTATGTCCCTGACGATCGAACCCGGCATTTACCTCCCCGATTGGGGCGGCGTGCGGATCGAGGACCTTGTCGTCTTCACCCCGAACGGAATCGTCAATCTCACGGATGCGCCGGTTCTTGAGATCTAACGTAACCGATGTACAAATGCGGGCATGCCGTGTAGCATGCTTCATGCTGAGGCGATGCGCGTCTGTGCATCTGTTCAGCGGCAAGCGCCGCGTCGGGTGGGGGATGAATGGTCATTGATACGGGCGGTCTGAAAAAGGGCATCGTCATCGAGTTCGAGGGCGCGCTCCTGCGGGTGATGGACTATCAGCACATCAAGACCGCCCGCGGCAGCGCGACGATTAAGATCACCGTGCGCAATCTCCGCACCGGCGCGATCACCGACAAGAGTTTTCAGAACGGCACGCGCTTCACGGTCGCTGAACTCGACCGGCGCACCGTTCAGTTCCTCTATCGCGATGACGACGGCAACTATGCCTTCATGGACCTCGATTCCTACGAGCAACCGGTGCTTTCGCCGGAAACGCTCGGCAACGCCGTCCACTACCTCCGCGAGAACGACACGGTGGATATGCAGACCTTCGCGGGCGAGCCGATAGAGGTCATCATCCCGACGACGGTGGTGCTTAAAGTGGCCGAGACGGAGCCGGGGATCAAGGGAGATACGGCGACCGGGGCCGTCAAGCCGGCGAAGTTGGAGACGGGCCTCACAATCAATGTTCCGCTCTTCGTCAACCAGGGCGATAACCTGAAGGTGGATACGCGATCGAATACGTATATCGAGCGAGCGAACGGATGAATGACGAACGAGAAGAGACACGTGGCCTTCCCTCCGGCCTGACCGACGACATCGCGGCGCTCGCCGTCGTGATGGCGGAGCATGGCCTCGGCAAGATTGAGGTGGATGCGAACGGTGTCCATGTCATTCTGTCCGCGCCGCGTGTGCAGAAGAACGGGGCGTCAACCGCCGGGGGCGTGTCCGGCGCGGGAGAAAGACAGGATGACGAGGATGCGCCGCCCGCGACGGTCCCCACTGGATATGTCGTTACATCTCCGATGATCGGCACGTATTATGCGGCGCCGCGCCCCGGCGATGAGCCGTTCGTCCGCGTCGGCGACATGGTCGCTGCGGGGCAAACGGTCGCGATCATCGAGGCGATGAAGATCATGAACGAGATTCAAGCAGAGCGTGGCGGCATCGTCGAGGAACTGCTCGTCTCCAACGGTCAGCCAGTCGAGTACAGCCAACCCTTGATGCGCCTGGGGCAGTAGTCAGTAGTCGGTAGGCAGTAGTCGGTAGTCAGCACGGGACCGAATCCTCTGCCTACTGCCTACTGCCTACTGCCTACTCAGGAGTTCGATGTGACGCTCGTCACGGTCTCCGAAATCACGGCGTATCTGAAGGAGTTATTCCAGATTGATCCGGTGCTGGCGGATATCTGGGTGCGGGGAGAGGCGTCGAATATCTCGCGCCCGGCGTCCGGGCATTACTACTTTTCGTTGAAAGATAGCGACGCATCCCTCCGCTGTGTCTGCTTCAAGCAGCAGGCGCGGTATCTCTCATATTTGCCGGACGATGGCGACGCCATCCTCGCCCACGGTCGCATCGGCATCTATGAGGCGACGGGGCAGTACCAACTCTACATTGACCTCATTCAGCCGGACGGCGTGGGCCTGCTCGCCGCGCAGTTCGAGCGGCTGCGGATGCAGTTGGAACGCGAGGGGTTGTTCGATGAGGCGCGGAAACGCCCATTGCCGGTCGCGCCCCGCTGCATCGGCGTCGTGACGAGCGCCTCCGGCGCGGTCTGGCATGACATTCAGACCGTCGTCGCCCGCCGCTATCCGCTAACATCGCTCGTGCTTGCGCCGGCATCTGTGCAAGGGGGGACGGCACCGGCGGAGATCGTGCAATCCATCGCGGCCTTGCAGGCGGACGGGCGGGCGGAGGTGCTGATCGTCGGGCGGGGCGGTGGTTCGGCGGAAGATCTGGCGCCGTTCAACGACGAAACGGTCGTGCGCGCCATCTTCGCCTGCCGGGTTCCCGTCGTCAGCGCGGTCGGGCATGAAACGGACGTCACCCTCGCGGATCTCGTCGCCGATGTCCGTGCCCCAACACCGTCCGCCGCCGCTGAACTCTGCACGCCCGATCGTGCGGCCATCACCGGCGATCTGCGCGCGGCGACGCGCGCGATGACCGCGCTGATGCGCGATGACCTCGAACAGCGGATGAGCGATCTTGACGCCCTTCAGCGCAATCTGCAACGGGTCTCCCCGGCGCTCCGCGCCGAACAACTGCGGCAGCGGATTGACGAACGAACGCGGACGATGACGGCGCATATTGCGCGGGTACTGACGATTGATCGCGAGCGGCTCGGCGCGCGACTGGCCGCGCTCGCGGCTCTCAATCCAACTGCCGTGCTGGAGCGCGGGTACGCGCTGGTCAACGATGCGGACAGTGGCGCGATCATCCGCCACGCCCATGAGGGAGAACGAGGCCGCACGCTCCGTATCCGCGTCGCGGATGGATCGTTCGGTGTGACCGCAACGGGAATCGTGGAGGAAACATGACCGCAGCCGACCATCGCGGCACAATAGCCGAATTCTCCTTTGAGGAAGCGTACGAACGGCTGGAGGACGTCCTCTCTCGCCTCCAGATGGGTAATATGTCGCTGGATGACTCCCTCACCGCGTTCGAGGAAGGGATGGCGCTCGCTGCTCACTGTCAGGCGTTGCTCGATGCCGCCGAACTGCGCGTCGAGCAACTGGAACGCGCCGAACCGGTGGACGATGCCGACGATGAACCACCGTTTTAGAAGGCACCCCACCAGGAAAATGACGATGGAGGAAGAGATGGCGAAGATTCCGGTTGCCCTACAACTCTACACGGTCCGAGACGAGGCGACACGCGATTTCACTGGCACGCTCGATCAGGTCGCGCGGATCGGCTACAAGGGTGTCGAACTCAATGGATACGGCCCGCTGACTGCCGAGGAACTGAGGGCGAAACTCGACGCGCTCTGCATGACCGTCGCGGGCAGCCATATCGCGCTCGCGCGGATGGAGACGGAACTTCCCGCCATCATGCGCGAATGCCACACACTCGGCTGCCCGACGCTCGTTTGCCCCTTCCTGCCACCGGAGCGGCGGAGTGAAGTTGCCTATCGCGAGGTCGCCGCGTCGCTCAATCGCATCGGCGCGGCGGCGCACGCGGAGGGGCTTGCCCTCTGTTACCACAACCACGCCTTCGAGTTCGAGACGATCATTGATGGCCTCACCGCGTACGACTGGCTCGCGGCGCACACCGATCCCGCGCTCGTGCAACTGGAACTTGATGCCTACTGGGCGCAGAAAGCAGGCCAGCACCCAACCGTGTTGCTCGAAACATATGCAGGCCGCGTGCCGCTCGTCCACCTGAAGGATATGACCGCCGACGCGGAGCAGACCTTCGCGCCGGTCGGCACAGGCTCCGTGGACTTTGCGCCAATCTTTGACGCGGCGGAACGCGGCGGTGTCCGGTGGTACATCGTCGAACAGGACCGCGCCGATGGCTCCGCAATAGACGCGGCGCGGACGAGCCTGGAGAACCTGAAGCGGATGGGCAAGGTATAAACGGCGCGATTAATAGCGCAACGCGGGGTCCGTCTTTTCGCGCCACAGTTCCTCCAATGTGGCGAGGTTCCGCTGAATTTCCTCCGCAGTCATCCCCGGCGCGGTGTCAAACACCTCCAGCACTTCAAGCGCGAAGGCGGCAATGCCAAAGGCACGGACGTCTTTATGCAGCCGCTGATCCAGCACGCCCGTCGTGTTCGTCGAGGCGGCAAACTCCATTTTGTTGCGGATACGGGACAAATCGAGCGCGGAGCCGGTCAAGACTTTGTTATTCATGCGATTGACGATGCGGTATACCCCGGCCTCTGGCCTGGCTTGCTGGTACTCCGCCACCAACTCCTTGCGGCGCGCCGTGTTATGCATACGCGTACCCCCGGAATTATCAGACACGCGTTCGCGCTAATACGCGCGGTCTACCAGAATCCGGCCCCGCACCGGCTTGCCGGTAAAGAGATCAGGCCCTTCATCGTCGTTGTCGTGCAGAGGGATACAGCGAATTGTCGCCTTCGTCTCCTGCTTGATCTTCTCCTCAGTCGCGGGGTCGCCATCCCAGAAGATGTATGAGAAGCCCGCGTTGGCCGCGATACGCTCCTTCAGTTCATCGTAGGACGAGACATTCGCGCTGTTCTCTTTCTGGAAATCGAGTGCGCGTTGGTAGAGCGCGTGATGAATAGTGTCGAGCAGCGCCTGCACCTGCCCGGCGAGGCCATCGAGCGGCACGGCTTCTTTCGTCCGGGTATCGCGGCGGGCGAGCACGGCCTGCCCCGCCGCGACATCGCGAGGGCCGACTTCGATCCGCACCGGCACGCCCTTCAACTCCCACTCGTTGAACTTCCAACCGGGCGTATGCTCGGCGTCGCGATCCACCTTCACCCGCACACCCGCAGCCTTCAGCGCGCGCTCAATCTGCGCGGACGCCTCGAAAACTTGCGCCTTCGCCTCGTCAGTGCGCCAGATCGGCACGACGACCGCCTGCACGGGCGCGACGCGCGGAGGCATTTGCAAGCCGCTCTGGTCGCCATGCACCATGATAATCGCGCCGATTGCCCGCCACGAAAGGCCCCACGACGTGTTCCAGGCATACTCCCGCTCGCCGGAGGGGGCAAGGAACTGGATGTTGAACGTCTTGCCGAAATGGTCGCCGAGATTGTGGGACGTGCAGGATTGGAGCGCCCACTTCTTACCGCGCATCATCGCTTCGAGCGTGTAGGTGCGGAGCGCACCGGCGAATTTCTCCGACTCGCTCTTGCGCCCCATCACGGAGGGAATCGCCAGTTCGTTCGTGTAGAAGTCGTTGTATACATCCGCCATTTGTAGGGCGCGCTCCTCCGCCTCCTCGGCAGTAGCGTGCGCGGTGTGCCCTTCCTGCCAGAGGAATTCGCGCGTCCGCAGGAATGAGCGAGGCCGCTCCTCCCACCGTACGACGGAGCACCACTGATTGATGAGGATGGGCAAATCGCGGTAGCTCTGCACCCACTCCGCGTAAATCGGGCAGATAATGGATTCCGATGTGGGGCGGATGGCGAGCCGTTCTTCGAGTTTCTTATTCCCGCCCATCGTCACCCACGCGACTTCGGGTGCGAACCCCTCGATATGCTCCGCCTCCTTGTTAATCATGGATTCGGGGATGAGCAGGGGGAAATAGGCATTCTCGACGCCCGTCTCCTTGAAACGATCATCCAGCCGCCGCTGCATATTCTCCCACAACCCGTAGCCGTAGGGCTTGAAGACGCGACAGCCCGCGACGGGCGAGTTGTCCATCATGCCGGAGCGTTTAATAACGTCCACAAACCAGCGGTCGAATTGATCGTCATCCACTTCCTCGGGCTCTTCAATGAAGTTCGATGCCATGTTGCTCTTCCTCTCCATTGGCAGCAAATCGCATGCGGCGCACAGCACGCAATTGCCTACGTACTCAGCACTCCGTACTCAGTACTCAATAATTGGATACGGCAGGGGTCAGCGGGGGTTTGCGGAAATTTAGCGCACCGGGAGCAGCCGCCCCTGCCGGGACGGTGCGGGGAGGCCACCATCGCCCGACCCGTCACGCAGTTCGCATTGAGCGGACGCGGCAGGCATCGTGCGGTAGGATGGGTTGTGGGCGTGCGCCAGTCTCATTGTGCGATCCTTCAAGGTACCGTATGCCCAACACCGTGAGTATCGCATACGCGTCAAGGCATGGGAAGAATGGCTGAAACGATCCTCGTCGCCGTGCGACCTCCTCGGTCAGCCACATGAAACGGCGGAAGCGCCGGTCATCCAGCCGCGCCTCCTCTGACAGCGAAAACATCCAACGCGTGGTGTCGCGTGAAGCGGGTCGCCCTGTAGCCGTGCCCATCCCTCATGGAAAAGACACATTCCAACACGGATCCCGAGAAACCAACTGAGCCGCACGGATATACTTCACTTCAACGATACGGTCACGGTACACTCAGCCACATTACGACGAGATGCGTGCCCCGGTGCGAACACGAGACGAAGGAGTTGGCGATGAGCACATCGTACGGGTACTGGTATATGGCGCTCGAAGAAATCGCGCGGACGCTCCGGCCCGATGATCCAACGACGATCACCGATACAAAGGCGATCCGCAAAGCGACGCTCGCCCCGGAGGAAGCCGTCATTGCCTATATCACGCTGGGCGATCACGAAGCAGTGACGCTCTGGTTGCTCACGAATTTCCGTCGCGTTGTCCGGCTCCAGTTCGCCGCCGACCGGGCGCATCACCGCTCATTCCCACTCTCGCGGATTACCTTTCTTGGTGGCGAGATTGAGGGAACGACCTCACGGATGACGGAGGTCGCCGGTTTCGATGCGGTGCAGTACCGGTTCGTCATTCACGATGAGATGCCGATTGAACTGACGCTGCCCATCAACACACCGAACTGCGTGGCAGGGCGTGAGGAAATTGAATTTGCCCAGAAGTTGCTCAGCGCGCTCTTCGCGCCGCAGGCGCAATAGCGCGAGGAGCCTCATCCCCAGCCCCTTCTCCATCGCAAGCGATAGGAGAGGGGGAGCGACCTTCGATAGATCGGGATGGATGGGGAACGCCACGGCACGTTCAGCGAGTCACCCCTCTCTATTGCTGTCAAGCAATGGAGAGGGATCGGGGGTGAGGTTCCCCAGAGCGTCATTGACGGCGGCGGTCAGCACGCCGGAACTGACGGGTTTGGTGAGGAAATCGGTCGCCCCGGCTTCCATCGCGCGGTCCTGATCGGACTCCTCGCCCCGTGCCGTCAGGACGATGATCGGCAAATCGCGCCCGGTCGGCAAGGCGCGGATTTGCCGCGTCAGTTCGATGCCATCGAGGACCGGCATCATCAGGTCCGTGATGAGAAGATCGGGCACCTGCGTCGCCATACGTGTCAGGACCGCAACGGGGCTTGTCTCGGTCTCAACCACATGGCCGTATCGCTCAAGGATGAGTCGGCAAACACGCAGATTGACCGGATTATCGTCAACAACGAGGACGCTCGCCACGCGGCACTCCAATCCCTGTGGTTATGCGCCGATCGAACTCACAGCAGCCCGCACATCGGGCATGATGTCAAACGCGCGGTCGAGCATCGTCAAGGTCAGCACCTGACGGACATTGGGCTGCACCGCCGCGAGGCGAAATTGCTTCCCTTGCGAGCGAAAGGTCTTCAGCCCCGAGATAAGCGAGGCGAGGCCGGAGGAATCAATGAAAGAGACCTTCCCCAGATCAACGACTGCGTGATAGGTGCCCGTGCCGTACTCGCGGAATGCCTCTTTCGCATGAGGCGCGGAGAGTGCGTCGAGATGCCCCTCCATCGTGATGATCGCGACATTTTCTTCGACCGTAACAGTGACATCCATTTCCTCACCTCACGTTTCTTTGAAATGCTTTACCAGTCGCCAATGATTGCACTCATCGGCCCGATCATATGCTACATGGTCAACGCTTTGCTCAATAATATACGAGCCATAACCGCCCTCCGCGAGCCTTTCCAAATCGGGCAGCGTCGGCGTACTCCGCTGGTACGCTGTGCCGTTATCGTAAAAATCGAGCGTCACCATACCGCCGACACCCTGCGCGCGCAATTCGATGGACCCCGGCGGACGATCGTGATAGGCGTGCGTTATGATGTTCGTCACCAGTTCAGAGACCGCCAATTGCAGTTGATACACGTGCTCCTCGAAGGCCTCCGATCCGAGAATATCCACGCACAAGGCATGCACGGCGTGACGCACCGCCGTCAGATACTGCAATGAAGCGGGGAATCGGAAGAGCAGTTCCCGTGTGGGCATGCCGTCACGCCTCCGCTTTCAAGATAAGCAGGGTGATGTCATCACGTTGCACCGGCGCGAATGCGCGCACATGGGCGAGGATCGTATCGCGTATCGCGTCCGGTTCCTGGCCCGCGCAGGTCATCAAGAGCGCGCGCAGACGCTCGTCGCCGAACAATTCACCGTCCGCGGCGGCGGCCTCGGTGACACCATCCGTGTAGAAGAGCAGGACATCACCGGGGTCGAGCGTCACGGTCGCGTTCTCAATCGCGATGCCGATATCCACGCCGAGCGGCAGGCCCGTCGCCCCGAGCGCCTCGATCGTTCCTTCGCGCGCGCACCAACGAAGGATGGCGGTATGCCCCGCGTTCGCGTACGCCAGCCGCCGCGACGCGGGATCATACGTGGCGAGAATGCAGGTGACGAATGAGTCAATACGGGACAATTCGTCTTGAATGAATCCCTGCACCGATTGCAGCGCCTGCGCGGGTGACGCGACATGCCGCATCTCCGCACGCATCGCACCGAGGCAGACCGTCGTGATCAGCGCGGCGGCGACGCCTTTCCCCGCGACATCCCCAATCGCGAAGGCCAATACGTCGCTCTGGCCGGTGCCGTCATCCGGATGCGTGTAGAAATCGCCGCCGACCTCGTTCGCGGGGACCATCGTCGCGACGACCGAGACATGTGGGCGGGCGGGGAAGGCACCGGGAAGGAGCGCCGTCTGAATTTGTGCCGCGAGTTCGAGATCGCGCGCGAGGCGGCTCCGCCGGATTTGCTCCTCTTGAAGGGCGAACTGCCCGGCAATGGCAATCGTTTGCTCGGCAACCGCTTGCATGAGTTTGCGGTTCCCGGCGGTGAATCCGCCCGGCTTCGTCGCGCCGAAACAGGCCGCGCTCGCCACCCCTTGTGGCGTGACGATCGGCGCGACGACAATGCTTGTGGTGGCATCCGACCGAGCGCCAACGGTTCCCCGGACCGCCGCCGCGTCATTCGCGACCAGCGGCCGGCCGGTTCCCGTGACGACGCGATGGGCGGCGGTGACGAAGTCCCGGTCGGGCACCGCGCCATCGGTGAGGATGACGACCGGCTTCTCGGCCTGCTCGATCACCAATGCGCCGCCATTCGCGCCGATAATGTGCCGCGCCTGCACGAGCAGCGCGGTGAGCGCCTCCGCCAGCGTCGCGGTCGTCGAGAGCATCCGCGCGATCTCGTAGAGGAACGTCAGTTGGTCGTAGGAGTCCACCAACTCATCGGTCATTGTGTCCAGTTCAGTCTCGATCGCCAATGCGTCACCGATCAACCCGGCAATCGCCTGAAGCAGAGACCTACACCGATCACTTCCTGATGCACTGCCAAGCATCGCGAAGGTCTGGCCGCCACCAAAAACGGGTGCCGTGATCGCGGAGACGGGCGCGGACGCACTCTCAACGCACAGCACGTCGCCGGTTTCCTCGTGCCATAGCGCGTGCCAGTGCCGCCAAAGATCGGGGTGTGCGTCAATCCATGCCTCGACGCGGGCACGGCCAGCATCCATTTCTTCCGTTCGATCGTCCTTGCCGAGGGTCATTCCGTTGCGGTCCCTTCGGGCATCGAAGGAGGCGCACCCGCATGCAGATACGACGCGATAATGTCGGGAAAGGAACGCGTATCAATCGGCTTGGCGACGTACCCCGTGCATCCCGCGCGCAGGAACATCTCGCGGTCGCCCGGCATCGCATAGGCAGTGAGGGCAACGATTGGCGTGGTCGCGAATCGCGGTTCCTTCCGCAGGCGGCGCGTGATCTCCAGGCCATCCACATCGGGCAATTGAATATCCACGAGGATGATGTCCGGCGTCGTGCCTGCCAGTGTGGCGAGGGCCTCCGTGCCATCAACCGCCTCGAGCAGTTCATAGCCGAGCGGACGCAAAAGCAGACGCATGAGGCGCATGTTGCGCTCGTTATCCTCGACGATCAGCACGGTCGCCATGCGATATTCCCTATCCCCATCCCAATTATCACCGTACGTTCGTCTCCAGTATACATCATCCGTGGCACGATCCGATAGATGGATTCCCCGGCGTTATCCGACCGGCGTGTATTCCCGGCGCATCCGCGCACCGAAGCGTACCGCCACTTCGTACGCAATCGTACCCGCCGCTTGGGCGAGCACCGCGATTGTCTGCTCCGTGTTGCCTTGCCGCCCGACGATCACGACGGGGTCGTCCACGGCAACGTCAAGGCCATCCGGCAACGCAACGACGCATTGATCCATTGAGATATTGCCAATCAGCGGGCAGCGCGCCCCGCCGATCACCAGATGCCCCCGGTTTGACGCCGCTCGCGGCAGGCCATCCGCGTAGCCAATCGGCACCAATGCCGCGCGCGTATGCACCCCGGCGGTGAACGTCCTGCCATAGCCGACCGTGTCGCCCGGCGCGAGATCGAGAACGCGCGCGACACTGCTCCGTACCGCGAGGGCGGGGCGGATATCCGGCGGCATCGGGAAATCCGGCGCGGGCGGAATGCCGTAGAGGGCGATACCGACGCGAACCATCTCCCGGCAACTGATGCCCTGAAGCGCCGCACCGGAGTTCGCCGCGTGCGCGAGCGGAGGCCGGATACCTGCCTGATGGAGCGCGGCGAGTAGGGCCGCAAAACGCGCCTCCTGCGCGTACAGAAAGGGATCCGCGACCACATCTGCCGTCGCGAAATGCGTCGCGATGCCCACGACAGCGAGCGCCGGATTGGCGTAGAGGGATTGGATAAACGGGACGGCCTCGGGCACCGCGATACCGAACCGGCTGAGGCCCGTATCCACCTTGACATGCACTGGATACGGCGCGCGATTGTGTTGCTGCGCAGCTGCGGCAATCGCCGCGAGCGGCGACGCCGCATCAATCGTCGGGGTCAGTCCCGCACCGACGAGGTCCGCGGCTTCGTCGGCAGCCACCGGGCCAAGGACGAGGATGGGGGTCTCTCCCATGCCCGCGTGCCGTAATTGAAGCCCTTCGGGGACGGTCGCGACAAGCAGCCATGATGCCCCGCCGGCGAGCGCCGCCCGTGCGACAGGGATCGCGCCGTGCCCGTATCCGTCCGCCTTGACGACCGCGCCGAACGCGCAATCGGGCGGGAGCCTGCGCCGCATTGCCCGCACGTTATTGGCAATCGCGCCGAGGTCAACCGTCACATACGACCGCCGGTGATCCACGGCATCCGGCGTCACCGGTATCATGGTTCAGACGCCCATGATGTCGCGCAGGGCGTCCGCGATCCGGGGCAGGAGATCGGGGGCGACCATACCATAGACACCGACGGCATCCGCCGCATATTCCGCCGCCCGTGAGCCGACGTGGATACCGCAGATCGCCGCATCGAGCGGACTGAGCCCCTGCGCGAGAAACCCGCCAATCGCGCCCGCGAGCACATCACCGGTGCCAGCCGTCGCGAGTGCGGGATTGCCGCCCGGCGCGACCCAGAGCGTACCACCCGGCGCCGCAACGACCGTCGGGCCACCCTTGAGGACGACGACTTTCTGCCACTGATCGGCGTACTCCGTCGCGATCCGCCACGGTTCGCGCTTAATCTCGTCCGGCTCCCGCTTCGTCAGCCGCGCCATCTCTCCCGGGTGCGGCGTGACAATCGTTGGATTGCGGATTTGCTCCCACCACCGCTCAACGCCGGACAACCAGTTCAAGCCGTCCGCATCAA